>MGEP01000045.1:0-247 GCA_001791425.1 Candidatus Uhrbacteria bacterium RIFCSPLOWO2_02_FULL_48_12 | reverse complement strand
AATTTATTGAAGTCACAAATATTGGAACAAGCGAGACGAGCATCGTCGGCTGGCGTATTAGCGATATGAGCGACGCTGATTATACGATGCGAGAAAATGATTTTACAAATCCCGTTGTTTCGCCCGGCGCTTATCTTGGTCTACCGCGCAAACTCACTGGGATAGCGCTTAACAACTCTGGCGGAGAAACCGTTCGTCTCTTCCCGCCAAACAGCAGCGCGCCCGTGCATGAGGTGAGCTACACAGG
>MGEP01000044.1:3854-5971 GCA_001791425.1 Candidatus Uhrbacteria bacterium RIFCSPLOWO2_02_FULL_48_12 | reverse complement strand
AAGCGCACGCGCGAGTCCAGCGGCGGAAACAGGAGATGTGTCGGATCCGCCCATTACGCTGACTTCGTCTCCTATTCCTGCGCTTTTAACTCCGCTTATATCAACGGAGAGCATATCCATACTGACACGGCCAAGCACTCTACACTCCTTTCCTTTCAGTATGACGCGGCCAATAGAGGACAGCGCGCGCGGGTAGCCGTGCCAATAACCGATAGGCACAACCGCGACTGTGCTGTCCTTTTCCAACCGCTCGGTCAGGTCGTAACCAATCCGCGTGCCTGCGGAGAGCTTTTTCGTCTCGGTAATGAATGATTTCCAGGTAAGTACGGGGTGTAGCGTTATGCGGTCTTTGAGATACTCCCGCGCCTCCGGCGCGGGCCAGAGACCATATAGCCCGATGCCAATGCGCACCATATCAAAATGCGACTCAGGAAAAAGCAGGGTGCCCGCAGTTGCGGCGGCGTGGACAACCGGTTTGAGTCCCGCCTTTTTAAAAGAGCTAACCCACTGTCTGAATTCGGCGAGCTGTTCGCGTGTATCCTTCGGAAACGCCGGATTTTTCGCATTCGCAAAGTGAGTGTACAATCCTTCAACGGAAACCTTTGAAGGAGAATCATGATTCATGAATCTTGAATCAAGAATCTTCATGACCTTGGGAAGGTCATGAATCAGGAATCCTTGGCGGTGCATTCCTGTATCCGCCTTAATATGAATCCGCAGCGGGCGCGAGAATCTTTTTGCGTGTAGTTTGATATATCGAACTATAAGAAAACTGGAAACCGTTAGTGAGATGTCATTTTCTGCCGCCTCCTGTAAAAGTTCGGGCATCGTGTAGCCGAGCACGAGAATGGGGAGCGTGATGCCCTCGCGCCGAAGCGCGCGCGCTTCGGTCATGGAGTCCACGCCGAGGAAATCCGCACCAAGCTTCTCCATTTCTTGAGAGAATTCAACGAGTCCGTGTCCGTAGCCGTTGCTCTTCACGACCGCCATCAATCTTGTCTTACGCGAGATGAGTCCTCTAAACACACCAAAATTATGCCGAATCGCTTTTCGGTCAACTTCTATCCATGTTCGCAATCCCTCACATTCCTTTTTGTTAACTACCATGGACGAATACTATCGTAAAAAATACAATGCCGCTAATACTGCCAAGATTACAAAAAAGGGGCACTTGCGATAAAACTGATAGCATGTCTACTATCTCCGCGGTCGCGTTGACAGTAGACGAGCAATAACGTTTTGAAAATTCAAGCGATATGCTTTAGAGTGCCCGCCTTCTCTACTGCGAAAATCTCGATGTATTTCAACAAACTTCGCTTCGCCAAGTCATCGAGGAATTGTTTTGGAATCTTGACCTTACCTATCCACACGCTTTTGTGAACCATTTTTAACCCTAACCGCTTGAGCACCTCCCGGATCCAATCACGACTGCTCTTTTGTTTCTCGGGTATGTCAAAAGAGACGATGACCGACCGTTCGCTCGGCGAAAGATTGTATGAAGCTCCGGGTAATCGCGTGTTACAGAGAGACTCCAATCCCGCTAATTTTGAGCTGCCCTTTGCCGTAATGGAGAAAAAACCGCGCCCCTCTCTATCTTCCGCCTTAAGCAAACCCTGGGTTTTAAGTTTAGAGACGAGTTTTTGATAGTTACGAAGATACTGCTTTTCCCTCCTTACCTTCTCCGTATTTCTGAGGCGTTCATCGCGCATCTCTTCTTGTATCCGACGAATTCGAAAGTCCGAAGCGCCATATCCGGCAATGATAATTGCCTCGCATAGTTCAATGCCTTCTATGCTCATTTCCTTTACTGCCCGAAGTATTTTCAGTGTGATGTCGCCTTTCATATGACTGTCTACTATCTCCGTGACCGCTTTGACAGTAGACACTGAGCGAAAAATCTTTTGCGGTATTCTTGACTTAGTGCGAACCAGCCGCACCGCTGACAATTTCAAGTTTTTCTTTGGCGATAATTACATTAAATCAGAAAAAAGGTCGGAGCACAATTATCAAAACTAGAACTTTCCACCAACTAAAACCAAAAATTATGAGCAACGAAATTGATAGAGCGACAACAATAATGCGAAGCGCAAGAATAGTTTGGGGATTGTTTCCTTTCC
>MGEP01000044.1:1446-3837 GCA_001791425.1 Candidatus Uhrbacteria bacterium RIFCSPLOWO2_02_FULL_48_12 | reverse complement strand
TGCGGGTGGTCATCAATATGACAATTCTTACAAAGAGTAATCAGGTTACTTATGTCATTAGAGCCACCCATAGACAACGGTGTTTGGTGGTGGGCGTGAATCTGGGTATTTCTAGCACCGCATTTTTGACATTGCCACCCATCGCGGCGATAAACCGCTTTTCTCAATTCGTCCCAATTTTCCGGATAGTCTTCTCGGGGAAATAAAAATCGGCGATATGGAAACATTATTTATTCACAACTATAAAAGCGACAAATCTTTTCCAAAAGCCAGCATAACTAAAAGTTGTATTTTGTGTTTCCATATGATTAAAATTTTTCTTCCTCCAAAATGCGAAACCGCCAATGTAACAATGCGCCGGGAAGGATTCGAACCTTCGTAGGCCGATGGCCAGCAGATTTACAGTCTGCCCTCGTTGACCACTTGAGTACCGGCGCGGCATGAAGATAGTAGCAGATCTGGGGAGAAAACAAAACTGGAATAGCCAACTGAAAGAAAAAATCTAAGGGGAGAAAGAGATAAAAAGGGGGAAAGGGGGAAAGGGAGATATAAAGAAAGAAAGGGGGAAAAAGCAAGGAAAGAATGTTCCGCGTCTGTTCCGTGTTCTTGTTCTGCGTCAGTTCTGCGTCTTCTACGCGACGGCTTCTTCTGTCGTCTTTTCCGGCAAGAGCGCCTCTAGGGGAATAGCGCGTCGCGCGCGACCGTTGCCGTTCCGTCCCTTGCGGACATCAAAATGCACATCATTGTTTTTGCAAATCACCGAAATGCTCCCGCCCTTGCCGAGACCTTTGGAAATAATCTGCGTTGCAATCGGGTTGAGAATCTTTGATTGAATCAGTCGTTTCAAGGGTCGCGCGCCATACTGCGGGTTATACCCCTCTTTCGCAAGAAGTCCAAAGACCTCCGGCGACATGGAGAGCGAGATTTCTTTTGCCGCCAGACGCTCCGTAACCTCCTTCATCTGCATCTTAACAATCTCCGCAACCGCCGCGTGACTCAAGATATCAAAGATGATAATCTCATCCAATCGGTTCAAAAACTCCGGACGAAAATAATCTTTCAGCGCCGCCGTTACCTTGCTCTTCGTCTCTTCGTACTCCGCGGCTTTACTCTTCTCTCCGTCCGAGAATCCAATCTTCTCCATCTTGTCTATAAATTGCGCGCCGATGTTGGAAGTCAGGATAATGATTGAGTTGCGGAAGTTCACTGCGCGCCCTTTGGCGTCGGTGAGCCGTCCATTATCCAAAATCTGCAGAAGGATGTTGAAGACCTCCGGATGCGCTTTCTCAACCTCGTCAAAAAGCACAACGGCGTAGGGGCGGTGCCGAATCATCTCCGTGAGCGTCCCGCCCTCCTCATACCCCACATACCCGGGAGGCGCGCCAATGAGCTTGCTGACCGCGTGCTTTTCCATAAACTCCGACATATCCACGCGGATGAGCGCGCGCTCGTCATTGAACATAAACTCCGCGAGCGCTTTGGTGAGTTCCGTCTTGCCCACACCCGTGGGACCCAAAAAGAGGAACGAGCCAATCGGTCGGTTGGGGTCCGCGATGCCGGCGCGGCTGCGCTTAATCGCGTCAGAGACCTTCCGCACCGCCTCGCTCTGCCCGATAATGCGGCGATGCAACTCCTCTTCCATGCGCGAGAGTTTGCTCGCCTCTTCCTCAAGCATTCGCGTCACCGGAACCCCGGTCCACCGCGCGACAATCTCCGCAATGTCGTTCCCCATAATCTCTTCCTTCAGCATCCGCCGCGAGCTCTGCAATTTCTTCAGCCGCTTTGTCTTCTGCTCCAGTTCATTCTGCAAAGCGGGAATCTTCCCGTAGCGAATCTCCGCGGCGCGTGAGAGGTCGGCGCGCGCTTCCGCGTGCTCTGCTTCAATGCGAAACTTCTCCAACTCTTTTTTTGCGCTCTTCATCTCGGCGAGTGTCTCTTTTTCATTCTTCCATTTCAGCTCTATTTCTTTTGTCTTCTCGCGCAAATCCGCAATTTCCTGCTCTATCTCTTTAATGCGCCGTTTTGCGCCGCTTGATTCCTCTGCATCCTTTTTGAGCGCCTCGCGCTCTATCTCCAGCCGCATCACCCGCCGCCGTGTTTCTTCCAAGACCGGGGGCATATTCTCAAGCGAGATTTTGAGAGCCGATGCGCCCTCGTCAATAAGGTCAACCGCCTTGTCCGGCAGGTACCTGTCCGTTATGTAGCGCGCGGAGAGATTCACCGCCGCGACGAGCGCATCATCGGTAATGTGCACGCCGTGATACAGTTCGTATTTTTCCTTGAGTCCGCGGAGGATGGAAACCGCGTCTTCCACAGAGGGTTCGGCGACGAAGACCGGCTGGAACCGCCGCGTGAGCGCCGGGTCCTTTTCAATGTGCTTCTGGTATTCTT
>MGEP01000044.1:1227-1429 GCA_001791425.1 Candidatus Uhrbacteria bacterium RIFCSPLOWO2_02_FULL_48_12 | reverse complement strand
ATGGCGCGCAGTTCGCCGCGCGCGAGCGCGGGCTTCAGCATATTGGATGCGTCCAATGACCCTTCCGCCGCTCCGGCGCCGACAATCGTGTGAATCTCGTCAATGAAGACGATAACCTTACCTTCTGACCGCTCAATCTCCTTCATGATATTCTTGAGCCGCTCTTCAAACTCGCCGCGGTATTTGGTGCCGGCAACGAGAA
>MGEP01000044.1:0-1116 GCA_001791425.1 Candidatus Uhrbacteria bacterium RIFCSPLOWO2_02_FULL_48_12 | reverse complement strand
CGAGAAGCGTCAGATTCCGCGTGTAGCGCGCGAGGTACTTAAACCGCTTCGGCGCCACGGCATCCGTCACGCGGCTGTGCCGTAATTCGTCAAGAACGCGGAGCGCCGCTGTCTTGTCCAACTTAAAGCGCGCGAGCATCTCGCGGGCGTTTCCGGGCACATCAAACATCGCGAGAAAGAGGTGCTCGGTTGAGACAAACTCGTCTTTGAGGGACGCGGCGACGCGGCTGGAACTCTCCAGAATCTGCGCGAGTTCCGGCGTGAGATAAATCTGGTACGACGGAGCGAGCACGGAACCGGTCTCCGTACCCTCAAGCGCTTCAAGGATGGAGTCGGTCAAAAGCACCGTGTCCGTCTCCAGTTTCTCCAGAATAGAGAGCACAATGCTCTCTTCCTGCAGAACAAGAGCGGCGAGCAGATGCAGAGGATTCACATGATTCTGCCCGCGCTCAATGGCGAGCTCGTGCGCTCGCCTGATTGCTTCCTTTGCTTTGGTTGTAAAATGGTGAAAGGGAGGCATGGCTGATTTTCTTAACGAGCACAGCGAGTTTTAGAAAATCGCCACCCTCTCACAGTACCCTATCGTGAGAGGGTCAAGAAACTATACTTCGCTTTGCTCCGTTATTCTATAATATCACAAAATCAGAGTGTATCAAGTTTTTCTCCTCCCCTCCCACTGCCCCTTTTCAAAGGAGGTGCCCGAGTCGCGAGGGCGGAGGATTTGTCGTGCACGGGAAAAATCCCTCGGTCTGCGACCACTCCCTTTCGGAAAGGGAGAATTCGGACAAACAGAAGGTGTGGAGAGTTACACCTCAAACCAATAAGCTTCCTTGTCGCAGGACAGACGGGATAAAAGTTGTGGGGGACATTCTGTCATTCTGTTTTAATCGGCGCCGTGCAATCTCAACATAAGTAGCGTTGATGTCAAAACCAATAAATCGCTTGCCCATTCGCTTTGCCGCAACTGTGGTCGTGCCGCTTCCCGCAAACGGGTCAAGCACAACCGCATTTTCCGCAAACGCGGTCAGCGCAATGAGGTACTGACAGAGAGTAAGCGGTTTGACGGTCTCGTGAGTATTTTCCGCGCCGCGCTCCACTTGTGAGGGTTTCGGCAGG
>MGEP01000043.1 GCA_001791425.1 Candidatus Uhrbacteria bacterium RIFCSPLOWO2_02_FULL_48_12 | reverse complement strand
AGCGAAGAGGGATTCGAACGGGCAGAAGCGAGCCATGAGCGACGTCGGAAGACGGAACGAATGAAGCGAGCGCCGACGAGTCTGAGCGAGCGCAAGACTCGTCGCTGCCCAGGACAGAGCGCCGCGTCGCACTGCTGGCGACAAGGTGCGTCGTAAATCCTACCCCCCTGTGAGCGCAGTAATTGGTGCGGGGTCGAGAAAAACTGCTAGACCCGCAAGGGTCTCGCGGGTTCTCGGCCAAAGGCCGATCCGCCTATGGTGGAGAATCTCACCCTCGCCGAATTAAAAATTTCTGTCTTGGCGGCAGGAATTTTTTTATTGGAGCGTAGTTGCCGCGAACTTGCCTTGTGGAACCTAGTCAAAAAAGGTATGCTGAAGGCAGTTATGCTTCAAATAGATCTTCAAGTAGATAAGATGAAACCAATAATTAGGGAGCTGGCGCAAAAATACCATCTCTTATTAGTTGTGCTTTTTGGTTCGCAAGCGCGAGGGAAAACACACGCGCAAAGTGATGTTGATATCGCCTTTTTGTCGGCCTCGCCAATGGGCTTGTCTGACATTGCGGCCATGCAGTTTGAATTTACCCAGAAACTTCATTTAAAAAACATTGAGCTTGTAGATTTGCGCGGCGCTTCCCCGCTTTTGTTGAGAGAGGTGGCCAGACAGTCCGTTCTTCTGTATGAACAGGAGCCCTTAGAGTTCGCGAATTTTAAAATTTACGCTTTTAAGCGATTTATGGAAGCTAAACACTTACTTAACCTACGCGCCGCCTCACTTGAGAAGTTTATTCAAAAACATGATTAATAAAGACTTGGTCACCAACAAAATGGCAGACATGCGGAAGTATTTAGAAGAGCTCATGCCCATTCTTCAGCATGGCTCGCGAGAAATAATTGACGACAATTTAAAACTCCGCAGTGTTGAGCGTCTTTTTCAGCTCATCGTTGATACGGCCATTGACATTAACACGTACATAATCATAGAATCAGAGATTAGCGTTCCCGATGACTATCAAAGCACCTTTATGATACTGGGAGAACACAGCATGTTGCCCATGGATTTTGCGCAAGCGATTGCTCCATCAGTCGGGTTGCGCAATCTCATTGTTCACAAATACGGCAGGGTTGATATTGGGCGTATGATTGATGATGTTAAAAATAATATTGGTCAGTACAAAGATTACCTAAAGCACATTTCTGAATTTACGAAAAAGATGAACCATGTTTAGATAATGCCGTTTGGGTGAGGGCAAAAGAAATTTTTTCACAACCATATTGGAAAATTTTTCGAGCGCCAAGGGCTAGCTTAGGCATGGAAATTTGTTTGTTCGTCGAGACTCTTGGCGGGGAAGAAGAATTATCCAAATGTTGAGTGTTAATATAAGATTTGAAATGATTGTATGAAAAAAATCGTGGCTATTGGCGGCGGAGAAATTGGGAGGCCCGGCTATCCAGTTGAAACCACCAAAATAGACAAAGAAATCATTCGGCGAACCGGCAAGAGGCATCCGAAGCTGCTTTTTATTCCTACGGCCAGTTCTGATTCTGAATCTTATTTTGAGGTTGTTAAAAAACATTTTGGCAAAAGATTGGGCTGCCAGACTGATGTCTTGTATTTAATCAAGAAAAGATTGACTAATAAAGAAATCAAGAAAGAAATTTTTCAGTCTGATATTATTTATGTTGGCGGCGGCAATACTTTGAAAATGATGAAAATTTGGAGGAAAACCGGCGTTGATAAAATCTTAAAAGAAGCTTACCAAAAAGGAGTTGTTCTTTCCGGCGTAAGCGCCGGGGCAATTTGCTGGTTTAGACAGGGACTTTCAGACTCAAGAAGATTCGCTAATCCCAAAGCCAATTTAATCAAAGTTTCTGGTTTGGGTTTAATAAACGCCTTTCATTGCCCTCACTATGATTCAAAAGAGAGAAAAACCGCACTTAAAAAAATGATGAAAAAGATTTCTGGCGCAGCCATCGCCGTTGATAATTGCTGTGCCATGGAAATAATTGACGGCAAGTATCGTGTTATTAGCTCTAAGCCGTCTGCCAATGCTTATAAAGTTTATTGGAAGGCGAGTAAGTATTATGAGGAAAAAATTAAAAAAGAAAAAGAATGGCGGTCGTTAAAAGAATTGCTGAAGAAGTCATAAAAAATTTATCACTCATTAAAGTCGCCGCACGCGTACAAACACGGGTCTAGCCATTGGGAGAGCGCGGAGGAACTGGGCACGTATCCTTTGATATCTATGGCTTCCCCGCGATGAAATCCGAGGTGCAGATGCTTGCGCTCGCCGTCGGTCTCTGGGCTATACGCTGCGCCCAATATGCCGAGCGTCTCACCAATTTTAATATCATCTTCAGGGCGAGCCGCCACGCTGGACAATTTTAGATGCCCATAAATTATGGTGACCGGCTGATTGTCAAGAACACATTGCTCCACCACCACGCCGCCATAACCAGCAGCGTGTTTTTTTAATTTTAATTTTCCAGAACACACCGCGCGCACCGGAATATCCGCGTTTAACTCCTCGGGGAAAATTTCAAAATCAGCGCCCGTATGATATCCATTGAAATGTTCGGGCTTAACTGGCGAATTGCGCGGGGTGATGTATATGCCAAAATTTTTCTTGGTTATCCGATCTTTTGGCCGACCAAGCGGCGCTTGCCACTGTCCCTCCCCCTTGCGGTCTTGGGGGGCGGCAGGATTTCGTCCGCCAGAATCTTCCGCGAGTTTTTCTGGTTGAGCGGAGGCAGGAGAGGCAGAGTTTGTATCTGGTGAATTTATTTTTGCCGGCTCATTTTGAAGGAGAAGGTAGGTCGCCGCTGTTGTTATCGCCAATAAAGACAAAATGATTATTGTTTTTTTCATAAAACCCTTGTCATGGTATTATATCGCATTTGTTGCCTGTTTTTAATAGCTGACCCAACGCACCAGTCCCGCCGTGGCGGGACGGTACGGGGTTCCCCGCCCGCGCCAAGGCTTCGGCGGGCAGGCGCTCCCCAAATCTCTGTGGAGGCCACCCCGCGGTTCGGGGTAAAGTCGTGGAGCTTCACGTGACCAACGGCGTAAAACATTGTAGAATTGAGGAGTTCCATTATTTTATGAAAAATATTATAATCGGTTTCAGAAATGCGGTTTTGGGCTTTTGTTATGGAACTGTTCTGAAGCCGCTTTTCTTTTTGAGAGATCCGGAGGAAGTTCATGACCAGATAATTGGCCTGGGGAATTTTTTGGGTCGTTATGGCTTAACACGCCGTCTTACGGCATTGCTTTTTTCATATTCCAACAAAGCTTTGGAGCAAAAGATTCTGGGAATAAAATTTTCTAATCCCGTGGGGCTGGCCGCTGGGTTTGATAAGAATGCGGAATTAACCGACATTATTCCTGCTGTCGGGTTTGGTTTTATGGAGATGGGTTCAATAACGGGCGAGCCGTGCGCGGGCAACCTCAAGCCGCGCCTCTGGCGCCTGCCAAAATCAAAGTCATTGGTCGTGTATTATGGATTAAAAAATGATGGCACGGAGGCAGTGGCCGCAAGGCTAAGAAATAAAAAATTCGTTATTCCTACAGGCATTAGCATCGCCAAAACAAACAGCAAAGATACCGTAGAAATTGGCGCGGGGATAAATGACTATATTAAAACCTGTCGTGAGTTTGCCGCCATTGGCGATTATTTCACTTTAAATATCAGCTGTCCGAATTCATTTGGCGGCGAGCCATTTTTAGAACCAGCAAATCTGGACCGTCTGCTTTTTAAGATTGATGAATTAAAAATACCCAAGCCGATTTTTTTAAAAATTTCTCCGGATCTGTCGTATGACCAGCTTGATCGCCTTATGGAAGTTGCCAGCCGTCATAATATTAGCGGATTTATCTGCGCTAATTTAACCAAAAATAGAAATAATAAAAAAATAAAGGACGCGGCAGTGCCAGAGCAAGGCGGCCTAAGCGGCCGGGTGGCGGAAGAATTAGCTAACGAGTTAATTGGTTATATTTATAAAAAAACACGCGGCCAATTTGTAATTATCGGCTGCTGCGGCGTGTTTAGCGCGGAGGACGCCTACAAAAAAATCAGAGCCGGCGCTTCCCTTGTTCAGCTTATTACTGGTATGATATATGAAGGTCCGCAGGTTATCAGTGAAATTAACAGCGGGCTGATTAAGTTGCTGGTGCGTGATGGATTCGCCAATATCAGCGAGGCCGTTGGCGCGGATAATCGTTAAGATTCTAGGATAGAATAATTATATGCCCCGTTAGAAGTCTGACTTAGTATAATGATCAATCTTTCAACCATGATAATATATCAATCAATTAAATACTTTAATTGCCGCAGAAGATAAAATTCTTGAAGGAATTTTATCTTCTTGAGGACTTCTAACGGGGGTATGGAAATTAAATTAAAATCGTTTGGCTTTGCCAAAAATCAGGAAAAGAAACATGTTGGCGGCTGGGGTGAGGTGGTCACCGATTTGGTTATTGAGAAACAATACGAGGATGCTCTTCTGGGTCTTGATGACTATTCTCATCTCCTCGTTATTTACTGGATGCATGAGGTAAATATTCAGGAGATGCGCCACGTGCCGCAAGGCAAGGTTGGAGTTGTGCCTGAGGTCGGCATTTTTGCCTGCCGCTGTCCCCAGCGCCCCAATCCTATTGGTGTTTCAACAGTTAGGGTTTTAGGCATTGAAGACAATATCATCACTGTTGAAGGTCTTGATATCATCAACGACACGCCAATTCTTGATATTAAACCTTACACTCCACAGTACGATGTCGTGGACAGCGTAAAAGTTCCGGATTGGGTGAATAGATTAGATTACTAATCACGATCAAGTTTTTGAAAAAAGATGCCCGATTCAATTATAAATTACGACAACCCAAAAGACGCCGATGTTATACTTATCGGCGCAAATTATGATGTGACCTCGTCATTTGGCAAGGGCGCCAACAAAGGGCCGGCCGCTATTGTTGGCTGTCTCAATAGGCAGATTGAATTTTATGAGCGTTTTACCGGGACCATGCCGGCTGATCAGTTGAAAATTGCCTACCATGATCTTGGCGATTTGAACGCCCTCTCGCCAGAGGCCATGGTGGAGCGCGTGCGTTCTGCTTATGAGGAATATTTTGGCGCGGGCAAGTTTATAATTCTTTTGGGAGGAGAGCACTCCGTCAGCAACGGGCCGTGGCAAGCGATGGCTCATCGCGAGGAAGCGTCAGATGTCACCATTTTACAAATTGACGCTCATTTTGATTTGCGCGACACCGACGCCGATTATCATGACGAGCCGCATGGCAAATACGCTCATGCTTGCGTTATGCGCCGCGCCGTGGAATTGGGCTACAACACTGCGCACGTGGGCATTCGCGCTTATTCCAAAGATGAATTAGCTTTTGCTAAAAGCAAAGGGCTAATTGTTTTTGAATGGGGGCCGGGCGATGCGCCAGCGCCGGAAGAAATCATGGCCGCCATCAAAACAGATA
>MGEP01000042.1 GCA_001791425.1 Candidatus Uhrbacteria bacterium RIFCSPLOWO2_02_FULL_48_12 | reverse complement strand
CGCCCCTTGCGGGGCGTTTTTGTGATTAGTGCAGGTATTGTAATTATGAGCCAGCAGGTGACGCTACACTTATGTATGTTGCTGGCTTGAGGATGCCAGTGTAGCGGCGGACTTTTTTGGTTTTGAATTGGACGATACCGGAGGTTAAGGCAAAAAGAGTGTCATCTGTTCCGCGGTCAACATTATCGCCGGGTCTAAATTTTGTGCCGCGCTGACGCACGATGATGCTCCCGGCCTTGGCATAGCCGCCGTGCGTAATTTTGACACCTAATCGCTTTGATTGCGATTCTCGCCCAAGGGCTGTAGAGCCGCCTGCTTTTTTATGGGCCATAAGTTAAGAATTAGGAGTTAGGAATTAGCTTGTAGCTTCTTAGCTTGTAGGTTGATTATTGTAATAAGCTAACAAGCTAAAGCCTATTAAGCTAGCGCAGTAATTAGGAATATTGTATTCTGTTTGATATATTTAGTCAAGGGTTTTATGGAGAAAATAACTGCTAAAATTCAAGCATTGATGTCAGAAATGCGGCCAGCGTTTCATCGCGATCGCGGCGATATTGAGTTTGTGAGTTTTGACGCAAAAACTGGAGTGGTAGAGGTGCGTCTCAAGGGAATGTGCCGCGGGTGCGGATTTTCTGAATTAACGCTTAAAATGGGAGTGGAGCAAGTGCTCAAGGAGCGTCTGCCCGCGGTTAAGCAAGTTATTGCAGTGCCTTGATTGGCGGCGTTGGTTCGGCTGGTGGTTTGATGGACTCCGCACTTGTCGGCGCCGGCAATGGAACATGAACGTTTAAGGTGGGGTCAGGAATCATTGCCCAGTCAATGACCGGGAGCTTTTTTCGTTTGTCAATGACGGCAACAATTGCTTCAAAATCTTTGCGATTGACGGTAATCAGAGCGACTTTGGCTTTGAGCTCGGCCACGACTATTGCCTGCGTCAATGGTTTATACAGGTTGTCGTACAGAAACCAGCTCATCCAGACAAAGCCGCCAATCATTAGGACTATGACAATAACTTTCGCGTAACGAATGACCTTAATAAGCGAAACCTTGATTTTAATGGGCGGAAAAATATTTATCATAAACTGGAGTTATTTTTTGGTCGTGTGCTGGTATACCAAGCCGCTTAAGCGCGCTTCTGATTTCCAATTTTCATTTGGTGTATTGGTGCGCAGAGCGTCGGTGGCGCGGGCGCTGGTTAAGGCAAAAGAAGTAAAAGAAGTGATGATCGGCATAGATTCCAGAGCGGCCGTGAATTTAATTATATCGCGGTACGACCCACGTAGAGTCAGTTCAACCGGCACAGTAAAGTAATCTCCGGCCGCGGCGCGATTGTCTATATCAAGATTGATTGTTTCGGTGAGGTTATGAGTAGCGGCCAGAGCTTCAAGATCGGTAATGAATTTGAGCTCTTCGCCCGGCTCAATCGCTAACGTACGCAGTTCCGGCAAACGCACTGCCAGTTCTTCATATTCTTTTCTGGCCTGCCTCATGTTTTTGCCGCGCAAACTGCGCTCTTCCAAAAATTGGTATTCTTTATAAATACCTTCGCTGGTCTCGCGAATTTGCTTCATACTCGGCCAAATAATGCCAATCGGCACGCCAATAATGGTTAAAATAAAAACGACGACAATGAATGGAACGCGGCGCGGCATAAGGTTAATTTAATGGTGGTGCCGCCTCGGGCTTAATAGTAAGAGTAATTGTAAAATAAATGTTCATTTTTTCCTGCTTGTTTTTAAACGGCAGATCAACCTTTTCGACGAAAGGCGCCTCCTTAAGGCGGCTTTCAAAGGCCAAAAGCGTTTCTCGGGTGTTGGCCTGGCCGTTTATGGCGGAACGGTTGCCAGCGGCTGAATCAAACTTTAAGGAATTAACCACGACTCCATTTGGTACCAGCCGAGATAAGGCGATCGTGAATTCAGCCCAAGGGACAGAATTTTTTTGGATAGATTTAGCGGCGGCTATTTGTTTATTCATCTTTGTTATTTGCTGTTCGATTTTGCGGTTTTCTGTGGTGACCAGAGTAGTTTCCGAAACTATTCTTTGGAAATTGTTTTCTAAAACAAAACGAGCAACGAGCATGGTGATAGCCAGAAAAATAGTATAAAGGATAACTATTCCCAAAAATTTCTTTACCAGTGAGTAAAGTCTCTGCAGGCGCAGGCGGTCTTTATAGGCCGGCGGTATAAGGTTCAAATTTGTCATACAACCATTTCACCTTCAGCCCCGCGCAAAGCCAAACCCAGCACATTGGTAAAACGCAGGGGAGCGGTCAACTGGGGCGCGGAAGATAAACGAATATTTTCCCATGGATTGCCAAGCTTCACGGGGATTTTTAAAACTTCAGAGAGCACCTGATCAAGGCACAAAAGATATGCTCCGCCGCCGGTCAGCAGAACTTCCTCAAAGTCATGCGCGTCAATAAAATGGTCTTGATAATACTCACGAGCTTCAGCCACGCGTTTAACCAGATCCTCCACCATTTGTTCAAGGATATTGCGGAGCACGCCTTCACACCTCATGGGGTCAAGGCCGCAGGTGATCTTGGCTTTCTCGGCCTGTTCTAAGGTCAGATTCAGCTCTTGGGCAATATTTTCGGTAATTCGCTCTCCGGCAATCGGCAGACTCATGGTGAATTGCACCGCTTTTTGGTCATGGATAATTAAGCTGGCACGGTGACGGCCTAAATCAATAATGGCGCGCGTGCGTCGACGCGTTTCTTTGTCGGGAATTAGCGCTCTCGCTATAGCCATGGCTTGTATATCAAGAGCGACGGGAATTAAATGAGAGGACTCCAGCAATTGAATATAGTTATCAACGATATTCTTGGGCGCCGCGCCGGTGACAACCCGCCATTCTTTATCGGTTTCAGCAAGCACCGCGCTGTCTTGGTACATTTCATTGAGCGGCAAGGGCAAGTATTCAGGCAGAGCATCATCCAGCTGTTGGGCCAAGGCCGCGGTATTGTGTTTGGGAATGACGATGGTTTGGATAAAGGTTTTTGCTTCAGGAAGAGAAATAATAACGCCTTCTACTAAATCTTTTCGGTACACTTGGAGAAATTTATTAAGTTCAGAATTAAAT
The DNA here is from genome assembly GCA_001791425.1 of Candidatus Uhrbacteria bacterium RIFCSPLOWO2_02_FULL_48_12. Lineage (GTDB taxonomy): Bacteria > Patescibacteriota > Patescibacteriia > GWA2-46-9 > GWA2-46-9 > GWA2-46-9. The sequence continues at coordinate 4,428 of MGEP01000042.1, read as the reverse complement.
TGTTCGGCATTCTGGATTTCCCCATCTTTAATGAGATTGGGGCTGATTGGTATTTCAGTTAGCGCTTCAATTACAAAATTTTTGCCGGCGCGGCGCAACTGAGCGATTTTCGCCGTTGTATTGGATAAATCCAGCCCAAAGGCCATGGGCGGAGTTCTTAGGTGGAAGAGACGCATACCCTCACACTAGTCGGGCGCTAAACCCGAATGTTTTGTTAATTGCGTATTGAGTATCATCATAGAGAAGTTGTTAGACAAAGCATATTAACTAGTAGTGGGGGCATATTTCTACACAAAAATACTAAATCCTAAGCACTAATTTCTAAAGCCATACGAAAATACGAAATCATACGAATATACGAAATATCGTTGATCGCGGAAACGAGCAATTTTCGTACCTTTCGTATTGTTTCGTAATTTCGTAAGTATAATTAGTCATTTGAGCTCGGACATTTGATATTAGAGATTGAGAATAAATATTAGAGATTATTTCAGGTGGAATATCAGTGTTATTATACCTTGCGTGGCCATAAATTTATAGTCAAGGGTTAAAATGCCTCTGTTAGAGTATAGAGCGGTAAAATAATAGCCACCGCCATACCGCCAACTCCCACCCCCAAAAGCACCATGAGAATCGGTTCTAAAAGCGAGGGGAGGGTAGTCATGGTCTGCGAGACCTCTGTTTCATAAAATTCAGCCGCTTCAGCCAAAATATCATCTAATGATCCCGATTGCTCGCCGACGGCAATCATCTGCATGATAGTGGCATTAAATAGGTTGGGGTAAGGATGCAGCGCTTCTTCCAGAGTGATGCCCTTAACAATTCGTTCAGAGGCCGAGATTAAAGCGTTTTGATAATGAACATTGCCAAGAACATGGGCGGTCGTTATTAATGTTTTGACAATAGGAATGTCGGTTTTAAGAAATGAACTTGTGGTGCGGGCAAAGCGGGCTAGATTAATTTTGCGGATAATTGCTCCGACAATGGGTATTTTCAAAAGAAACCAGTGCCAGACATAGCGTCCTTTGGGCCGGTGAATGGTCCAGATAAAAAGAGCGACAATAGCAACGGCGCCCAAGCCAACCAAAAGACCATTATTAATAACAAAATCGCTCGTGGCGATGAGAATGCGCGTCGGCAGGGGCAGTTCAATGTTTGATTCTTTAAAAATTTCAGTGAGCTTGGGAATGACAAAAACAATCATACCGGTGCCGATGCCAATCATTGCTAAAACGACGATGGCCGGATACATGAGAGCGCCGCGCACTCGAGATACAATCTCATGGTCTTTCTTCATTTGAATGTAAATTTGACCAAGCACTTCTTCCAGGCGGCCGCTGGCTTCTCCGGCGGCAATCATATTGACCATTAACTCGCCAAAATCTGTCGTATAAATAGATAGGGCATGGGCTAGAGTTTCTCCTTTTTCAATTCGGCCGGTCACATCCGTCAGAATAATTCTCAAGCGTCGTCCGGCGGCCTGGGCCTGCAGTGTTTTTAGGGCGGAGGTCAAGGGTACACCCGCCTTCGTCATAATGCGCAGCTGCTGCATCAAAAAAATTTTTTGCGTCGTTTTTACACGCCGTCTGAAGGGGAGCCGCAGTATAGAAAAAGGCATAGAAGCCACAATTGGCGCGGCGTTTTATTCTTGCGTGACGCGCAGTACCTCTTCAATGGTCGTGATGCCGGCCTTGGCTTTCAAAAATCCGTCCGCCAGCATAGTTAGCATTCCCTGCTTGCGGGTGATGGTGAGCAATTCTTCGCGCGTCGCTTTTTTAACAATGGCTTCGGTCATTTCTTTGGTGATATCAAGTACCTCATAGATGCCGCAACGGCTCTTGTAGCCGTCATTATTGCATTGTTTGCATCCCTTGCCGCGATAGAAAAGCAGTGTTTCAAATGATTTAATATTTTTGGTAACACTGCCTTGCTCAATAAGCATGCTTAAAATTGATTTGAGGTCAAACTGACGCGTTAATTCGTCCATGGCCGCTTTGTTAAGGTTATAACTGGTGATGCAGTAGGGGCAGATCTTGCGAACCAGACGCTGGGCCATAATCAAATTGGTTGTGGAGGCGACCAAAAACGGGGGGATGCCCATATCAAACAGACGAGGTATGGCGGTGACCGCGTCGTTGGTGTGAAGAGTGGAGAGCAGAAGGTGTCCAGTCATCGCCGCGTTAACGGCGATTTCCGCGGTTTCCGTGTCGCGTATTTCACCAACCATAATTATATTCGGGTCCTGGCGCAGAAGCGCACGGAGCCCTATGGCAAAGGTGTAGCCGATTTTTGGGTTAACCTGACTTTGGTTGACATGGGCCATTCTATACTCAATCGGATCTTCAATGGTTGAGATATTTACTTCCGGATGGTTAAGGACGTTGAGAATAGTATAAAGAGTGGTTGTTTTGCCAGAGCCAGTCGGGCCAGTGACCAGAATCATGCCGTGTGGTTTGCTGATATTTTTTTTGAGTATGGAGAAGGGTTTGGGTTGCATGCTAATTTGCTCCAGTGTTCTTATTTGGGCGCCTTCATTTAGCAGACGAAGAACAACTTTTTCGCCGTCAAAAGTGGGGATAATGGAAACGCGAAAAGCAATATTGTAGTCTTTGGTTTGTATTTTAAAACGGCCATCCTGCGGCAGGCGGTGTTCGTCCAGCTTAAGATTAGACAAAACCTTGACGCGCGCCGTTACTCCCGGCTGTACGTTTTTGGGGAGAGTCATGACACTTTTTAAAATACCGTCAAGACGATAACGGATATCAATTTGTTCTTCTTCTGGTTCAATATGTATGTCAGAGGCGCCTTCAAAAATGGCGTATTCCAGCATGGTGTCCACGATGCGGATAATAGGTAAATCCTCAGCCAGTTCCTGAAGATTTTTTTCCTGCTTGGCTTTATCAATGCTGGTTAATTCCTGAAATTCAGCCTGCAAGCTCTTGTGGTACTGCTTCATTATTTCTTTGAAAGTGCTTGGCGTAGTGATGGAAACGGCGAGGTCCTTGCCGGTTTTCTTTTTGATGAATTCAAAGGCCTGAAGATTTTCAGGATCCGTGGTAATGATTTTGAGAATTTTGTCGCCTTCTGTGTCAATGGCGGCTATTTGATAATGCTGGGCCAAGGGCTCGGGGATCAAAAAAAGCACATCTTTTCTGATGGGCTGATTTTTCATTTTAACAAACGGCATTTGGAAGAGAGTGGCCGCTGTCTCATACAGGTTGTCTTCGGAAATAACGCGCTCGGCAAAAAGGTAGTCTTCCAATTGCTGGCCCTTGGCTTCGGAAGCAGTTACGAATTTATTAAAATCATTCGTAGATATGGTTTTTGATCCGACCAAAATGTGCTCAAGTTGTCGCTGTGTAAACATGCCTTTATTATATCATATTTTTGCCAACCATAGAATAAGCAGTTCATCTTGTTGGTCAATTATGCTATGATGTCGCTATAACTATGAGGACTTTTTTGTCGCCAGCTGTACGGCTTTATTTTAAGGATAAATGGATATTAGTTAACCTAATTTCTGCCATCCTGCTTTGCTTGATTACCGCCGTTGCTATTATTTTATATCTGCCTCGTCAAGATAACGTTATTTTGCACTATAATATTTATTTTGGCATAGATCTTCTTGGTAATTGGTACGAGGCATTATTCATTCCCATAGCGAGCTTTTTTATAGTCATTATCAATGGAGTGGTCGGAATATTTATCTGGCGCCGGGACAGAGTGATTAGTTATTTACTTGGTATTGGTTCGTTTTTCATCGCGGTGATTGCTGTGACTGCCACCGGACTGCTTTTGTATTTGAATATCTAAATAAAAAATCCATGGAAACATTGGCGCTATTTGCGATATTGAGAATGTTATTTTTGGCCATTCTTACTTTTTCTTTGGCTATGGCCCTGACTCCTCTCTTGACTTATGTTCTTTATAAATTCAATCTTGGCAAGCACATTCGCGATACTGGCGAGACGCCTATTTATTCAGCCCTGCATGCGGCCAAGCGCGGCACGCCCACCATGGGCGGCGTCTTGATTTGGATGACTACTCTTTTGGTAACATTTTTTTTCTGGATACTCGGCTATTTGGCGCCAAGCGCCTTTAAATCTCTGAACTTTTTATCGCGTTCCGAAACTTGGCTGCCGCTGTTTGCTCTGACGGCGGCGGCCCTCGTCGGATTAGTTGATGACTTAATGAATGTTTGGGGAATAGGGGCGAAGAGCGGCGGTTTTAGGGTGCGCCATCGGATGATTCTGTACGCTATCATTGCCGCTGTCGGCGCCTGGTGGTTCTATTTTAAGCTGGACTGGGATATTATTCATGTTCCCTTGTTTGGCGACTTTATAATCGGCTGGTGGTACATACCATTGTTCATTTTGGTAATTTTTTCAACAGCCCACGCGCTTAATTTGGTTGACGGGCTGGACGGCT
>MGEP01000041.1:1707-6104 GCA_001791425.1 Candidatus Uhrbacteria bacterium RIFCSPLOWO2_02_FULL_48_12 | reverse complement strand
GAACATCTCTTGGGTTTGCATTCGGAGTCGGGCGCCGAAGACGTCCTCGACTCTGAGGATCACGTCGCGGAGTGCCGTGCTTCGCGCCTCGAACTCCGGGCTGAATACGAGACGGGCCTCCCTGATTTTGTCGGCAGCTGCCTTCGCCAATTGTGAAATTTCGGCGTCGCTTTGTTGGGTGACTGTTTTTATTTTGCTCATTTTATGAGCCCTCCTTTTGTTTGATGGTCAGTCTCTCGTTTCACCAGCCGGTTGCTTTGTAGAATTCGTCCGCGAGCTTGTAGTATTTCCCCTTCATCCATCTCACAGGGTCGCTCCCTGTTACGGCAATGATAAAGACGACGACAAGAGTGGATACTGCAAGCAGTTCGTAGAGAAACATTCTCCCCCTCCTTTCTGCGCTACGTCCAGACTAAAGCAAACTTTTATGGCTGTCAATCGCCGCTTTCTGTAGTTTCTTTTTGATAATCACACTCTTTACTGCTGCAGCGCACCATGCCCTTGGCGCCAAAGACAATGAGGGAGTCGCACTTAGGGCATTTTTCTCCGGTCGGTTTGCTCCAGAGGGCGAATTTGCAATCAGGATAGCGGTTGCAGGAGTAAAAATTTTTCCCTTTACGGCTGCGTTTTTCCACGATTTCACCTTGACCGCATTCCGGGCAAGTGACGCCGGTTTTCTTATTCATTGATTTAATGTTTTTGCAGTCCGGATATCCGGTACAGCCCAAAAAAGTTCCAAACCGCCCGCGTTTAATCTGCATGGGTTTGCCGCATTTGTCGCAGATTTCATTTGTGCCCTCGGCTTCCGGCGTGCCGGCCAAGGGTTTGGCGTTTTTGCATTCTGGAAAACCAGAGCAGGCCAAAAATTTTCCGTAGCGGCCAAATTTTATGACCATGGGCTTGCCGCAGAGTTCGCATGTTTCGTCAGTGGCCTCCTCGCTAATGTCTTTTTTTGATAAAGTCGCTTCTTTGTCCATAAGATTTTCTTTAAAAGGTTCGTAAAATTCTTTGAGCACCGGGAGCATTTGCTTGGTGCCCTCGGCAATATCGTCTAATTCTTCTTCAAAATGAGCGGTAAATTGATAATCAACAATTTTTGGGAAATGTTCAACCAATAAGTCATTCACCAAAAACGCGAGCTCGGTTGGTTTGAGCCGTTTGTCTTCCCGCTCCACATAGCCGCGCTCCACAATGGTGCTCATGGTCGGCGCGTAAGTTGACGGTCGGCCAATGCCATATTCTTCCAAGGCCTTAATTAGCGCGGCTTCAGAATAGCGCGGCGGCGGTTCGGTGAAATGCTGGAGCGGATCAAGTGATTGTAATTTTAGGGCGGCGCCTTCAGCCACTTTTGGCAAGGTTTGCTCATCGTTGTTCTCCGCATACAAGCGCCGCCAGCCGTCAAAGACAATGACTGAACCAGTGGCGCGGAACAAATATCCTTCCGCCCTTTCATTACCAGCAATGTCAATAGCGGTCGTTTCAATTTCTGCCTCAGGCATTTGGCTGGCCATTGTCCGGCGCCAGATAAGATCATAGAGTTTATATTGGCGCGGCTCAAGATAATTTTTAACATTTTCGGGCTGGCGCCGCGGGTCAGTTGGGCGAATGGCCTCGTGCGCCTCTTGCGCGTTTTTTGATTTGGATTTAAAACGCCGCGGAGCGGAAGCGGCGTAGCGCTCGCCATAGACAGAGGCCAAAAATTCCTTGGCTTCATGCAAAAATTTTTCCGCCAGATTCATGGAATCAGTGCGCATGTACGTAATCAAACCGACCGACCCTTCGTCGCCCAGCGCCACGCCTTCGTAGAGCTGTTGGGCAATCATCATGGTTTGTTTGGGGCTCAGGCCAAGGCGCCGGCTTGCTTCCTGCTGCAAAAGAGAAGTGGTGAATGGCGCGGGCGCGTTCTTTTTTATCGCTTTGCGCTCTATTTTGGCGACGCGGTAGTTTGATTTTTTCAAAATAGAAACAAGGTCATTGGCCGCTGACTCACTGGTGATGGCAAATTTATCAAGCGTTTTGCCGTTTTGAGAGTGAAGCTTGGCTTCAATAATGGCTTTGTTTGGCGTTAAAAATTTTCCTTCAATTGTCCAATATTCTTCGGCCTTGAATTTTTGAATTTCCCGTTCACGCTCAACAATCAAACGCACCGCCACCGACTGCACGCGGCCGGCTGAAAGGCCGCGATAAATTTTACGCCAGAGAAACGGCGAGAGCTCATAGCCAACCAGCCGGTCAAGAATGCGCCGCGCCTGCTGGGCGTCAATCAGGCGCTCATCCAGTTCGCGAGGATTTTTTAGCGCCTCCTCAATGGCTTCTTTGGTTATTTCATGAAAAGCAATGCGCTCAATTTTTGGCAGTTCTGTGTTCTGTGTTCTGTGTTCTGTGCTCGCAAGCCCAAGGGCCTTGGTGAGGTGCCAGGCGATGGCTTCGCCTTCACGGTCTTCATCAGTCGCCAGAATAATGGTTGAGGCCTTGGCCGCTAGCTTTTTCAAGGCCGTCACCGTCTTTCTGGCTTTGGTCGGGATAATATACTGCGGCTGGAAATCATTGGCAATGTCAATGCCCATTTTTGATTTTGGCAAATCGCGGATATGACCATATGAAGCCACCACGGTAAATGGTTTGCCCAGATATTTGGTAATAGTTTTTGCCTTGGTCGGGCTTTCAACGATAACTAGTTTCATTAGCGAATTGCGAATTATGAATTACTGAAAACGATACTGTAAATGTAGTGATGATGTCAAATTTTGGTGGCTTACTTGCCCCGCGAATCCGCCCGATGGCGGAGAAGTGGGGTTGGCTCTACGGCTTTACCCATGCTTCGCCCGCCCGGGGCGGGCTATGCAGGGCAGGCGGCCCTACAACTCAATCAATCTTATGTAATATTTTCCCCCCACGTCTTTCACTGCTCCTTTGAGCTCCAGCAAGGTTAAGATGCCGCCCACGGTTGAACTGTTTAGCCCGGCGTTTTTATATACCATATCAATATGAATCGGGTTTTTGGAGAGGATGTTCAATATAACCGCCTCGTCTTTGCTGACTTCCGGCCGGCGTTCAATTTTTGTCTCCATAATATTTTGCAATTGTAGGGCCTCTTTGATATCAGCCGCGCTGGTCACCATTCTCGCTCCAAGTTTAATAAGATCGTTTGTGCCCATGGAGTTTTTTTCAAAAATATTGCCGGGCACAGCCATGACTTCACGATTATATTCCAGCGCCAGTTTGGCGGTGATGAGGGCGCCGCTTGTTTCCGGCGCCTCAATGACCAGGGTGCCCACGGTTAAGCCGGCGATAATGCGGTTGCGCTCTGGAAAATGATGGCGCTCAGGCCCGATACCGGGCGGGTATTCAGCCATGATACAGCCGCCGCGCTCAATGATTTTTTGCGCCAGCTTCACATATTCGCGCGGATAAATATCAGAGTTCAATAAACCATTGCCTAGAACGCCGATGGTCCGGCCGCCGACTTCTAAAGTAGTTTCATGGGCTAGGGCGTCAATGCCGCGCGCTAGGCCGCTCACAATGCCGAGACCCCCTTGGGCAAGTTCTCTGGTAAAGGTAACTGCCGCAGTTTGGCCATAGCGGCTGGCCATTCGCGTGCCCACAATGGCGATTAAAATTTCTTCATTGACAGGCAAACGCCCGCGATAAAACAGGACAACCGGCGCGTCATAAATTTGCGCGAGGCGCGCCGGATAGTTCGGGTCGCCCAAACACACTGTTTGAATGTCGGCTTTTAAAACCTTTTCCAACACTCGCTCTGGATCCAATTGACGGCGCTTGGCTGAAATATTTTGCAGGGTTTCGGCTTGGAATCCCAGATTTTGTAATTCATGCTCGGGCGCTTGCCATGCTTCCTCGCCATTGGCAAAATGATCAAACAGCTTTTTGAGCTGGCGGCTTTCAAGAATATGGCTCCAGGCCAGCCAAAAGGCCGCGTCTTTTTCATTTGCACTTTGACCATTCATACATAGCATCATATAATAAAATCATTATGGAGTCTAAGGAATGCGAAAATTCGGGCCTGTGCCATTGTGGCACTTATCTTGGCGCTGACCAAAACGGCTTCTGCCCGGAGTGCGGAGGAAAGCGCGGCGGCGACAGTTCGGTTAGCCAACAAGAGAGGAAAGCCGCAGAACTGGCTTTTGATAATCAGGGTATTGTAGGGGGTGCTGCTGGGATAATTGAGGAAATAAAAAAGGGTCAGCGAGAACCAGGAAGTGTTATCGTGCCGTCAAACCCGGATGCTGTCAGAGAAATTGATGAAAGTGCGGGGCGGATGCTCGAGCGTCGCCGTAAGCGCCTCTCGCCTCATGGTCGTGGTAAATCCCGTTAGAGAACTCGCACGAGGCATTAGACCCCGTGCTCGTATGGGAGGAATTGCATACCGCCCCCCC
>MGEP01000041.1:0-1655 GCA_001791425.1 Candidatus Uhrbacteria bacterium RIFCSPLOWO2_02_FULL_48_12 | reverse complement strand
CCGCCGTGGCGGGGCGGGGAGCGGATCATTCTCTAACGGGGGGTAAATAACTTATATTTCTAATAGGAGGGCATATTTTTTCAGGTTGCCTGCCCTTGACAAAAAGCCGTAACTGCGCTACCATATTGCGTTAAGAATAATTTCTTAACGCTTTGATAATAAAATAATAATCGGAGCTTCTTGCCTGGGAGCGGCGAAAGGGGAAACGACCCCTCCTAATGTTTTCTTGAGTAACCACTAAGTGATGGTGCTTAGGCTTCTGCCAAAGGCACCATCCGCTCCCAGACAAGAGATTCTGATTTTGTCCCTCCGCCCCGGGCGGAGTTTTTGTTTCTGCTTTGCTCCCCGCTCTGCTGGGGGCTTGCTCAAATTCCAATCCTCGTCGCTCCTAAAGGATTAAGATTGCCCGAGCATTAGGACCCGGGCGGCAAGCAGTCTTGGTTGAGGTCGGACGAAATACTGGCCGTACTGTTTGACCTCCGCTTTGCGGAGGGAGTTTACGGCCAGCGTCCGAGCGAGACCAAGCTACCCGCCCGGTGTCCGGAGCGAGATATTTTGGTGCTACTTTTTCTAAAAAAGTAGCTAAAAATCCCACTGCGGCGCAAGCCGCAAATTTTAATAAAGCTCGACCACCGGGGTGGTGAATTAAACTCATTGACACTATTTTAGGTGCCGGCTTCTCCCTTTTTATGCTATAATTTATATGTTGGGTATTATTCCTATATTTCAATGCTATTGTGCTTTCAACCAAAGTTATGAGCTATGCGTTTTCCCGCCCGGGGCGTCGCGCCAGTCGTTGGGCAGGAGCTGGTCTTGGGCCGAGAGTTTTGACTTAATTTCCCCATGCTTCCCATTATTTCCATCAGCAACCTTGTTAACACGATGGTCACAGCGGCCTTGGCCGGACGTTTAATTTTCAAGTTGCGGCAAAATCATCACGACGGTTTAATGTATCTGGCGGGCTTCTACGTGGCCCTCACTGGCTTCTGGGCTTTTCGCGCCTTGCCCGGTCTTTTGATTGATAATCCATACACTGTGATGGCGACCAACCTAGTGAGCTACATATTTCTATATGTAGCCACCACCGCTCTTTTGCAGGTTCCATTTATTTTCATAAATCGTCGGCACTGGGGCGTTATTTTGGGTATCTTAAACGTGATGATTGGTTTGATTTTTATCATTGGCCGCTTTTTGAATCCCGTGGTTCATACGCCAACTATTATTGAACCCTATATATTTTGGCAAGAAACGTATCCATTATTACTACGGGCATTGACCGGTATCAGCACCGTTACCTCCACCACTATTTTTATGGGAGTGTTTTTTTACTTGGGGCACAAAGAGCGCGACAATACGATTGTCTATCGGCGTTCTATGTACTTAGCTGGCGGGATGCTGTTTTTAGTTCTGGCTTCCTTCATATTTTTCTTGGCCTCCACCGGCGGGTTTCTGATGAGCGTGCTCGCCTCCAGCTCCTGCATTGTTGGTGCCTATCTTATGTTGCGCGGAATTTCATACGAGGGCCCTGAAGAATCCACTGTCCCGACATCGCCTTAATCTTTTTAAGGCGCGCATCGCCGATATGCATTGCACAGCAAAATGATACCGCGCGGTCTTGCCGCGGGGAAGATACGGCCGAGCCGCGTCGGGCTTTG
>MGEP01000040.1:30750-31884 GCA_001791425.1 Candidatus Uhrbacteria bacterium RIFCSPLOWO2_02_FULL_48_12 | reverse complement strand
AATCATGAACAAAAAGACGAGATTAAAGGCAATTCGTCGTTTGAAAATTCTGGAAGGGCAGGTCCGTGGCCTGCAGCGGATGGTGGAAGATGATACTTACTGTATTAAAATACTGAACCAGTCATCGGCAGTTAAAAAAGCACTTTGCGCTATTGAGGATTTAATCTTAGAGAATCATATCTCTACTCACGTTATAGAGCAGATCAGAAGCGGCAAAGAGCAAAAGCCGAAAAATGAATTGATGGAAGTGTATCGTCTCTGCCGCCGCTGATAGCAAAGACGGATTGAACAGTAGCTTTACTAATTAACATTTCTATTATGGAATTTGACTACACTATTACCACACAGAAAGATTTTGATTCTGCCGTATCAACGGTGCAGGAAGAGACAGCTAAAGCCGGCTTTCGGGTGCTGTACGTTCACGATGTGCAAAAAACGCTGGCGGAAAAGGAGTTTAAGATTGAACCCATGAAAATTATTGAGTTTTGCAACGCCAAATCCGCCTATACGGTTTTACAAGCAGATATAAAAATTGGTCTTTGTCTGCCTTGTAAAATATTGGTGTATACAAAAGACGGCCAGACAATCATTTCCGGCATGCGGCCGATTATTTTGCCGCAATTTTTTCCGCACGCACAGTTGGGCGCCCTGCCCGAGGAGATTGATGTTCTCATCAAGAACGTTATTGACAAGGCCAAATAACTTTTAGTTTATGAGGAGATTATTTTTTTGGGCAATCGGCACTATAGCTATCCTTATTGTTGTCAGTGGGACTGCCGAGGCCTCATCAGCCACAACACCCCAAAGAGAACAAAACATGTCGGCTTCATACTTGGCCCAAAGCAATATAGTGGGGGATGGCAATAAGGCGATAACTTTAGATAACCATACAGCCCGTGAAGAAGCCGAGGGCAAATTGGCGTGGGAAAAATTGCAGGCCAAACAAACAACTTGCGCTGATCTTTCTAGTGAAGATTTTGGGGCGTTGGGCGAATACTTTATGGGGTTAATGATGGGCGAACAACATGAGGCAATGAACAATATGATGAAGAATATGGTGGGGGATACCGGCGAAGAGCAAATGCATATAGCGATGGGCAAACGGATGAGCGGCTGTGATCCGAATGCGCCAGT
>MGEP01000040.1:25581-30740 GCA_001791425.1 Candidatus Uhrbacteria bacterium RIFCSPLOWO2_02_FULL_48_12 | reverse complement strand
ATGATGAGTAGGATGATGGGAGGCATGATGGCGGGATATCCCCTTGAGAAAGGAGGTGACAATAATATGATGGGTAATTTTGGAACGTATGGATATGGGACAAGTTTCTTTGGGTTTTTTGGTATGTTGATTATGATTCTTTTTTGGGTACTAGTGATTGTAGCTATCGTGGCCTTGATTCGCTGGTTGATGATTCAGGGTCAGAATACCGGCCCGAGTCATTCCGCCATTGATATATTGAAAGAACGTTATGCTAAGGGCGAAATCAATAAAGAGGAATTTGAATCCAAAAAAAGAGACTTGGTTTAATCATACTATTTATTAATTAAATTATTATATATGCTTTCACTTAAAAGATATGGCTGGCTTTGCGTGCTGGGGGGCGAAGCCGCTTATGTCGTCTGTTTAATCGGCGGCTATCTGCCTTGGCGCACAGTCAGGGGAGCGGAACTTCATCACGCCCTGTTTGAGACATTGCCGGGTTTTGTTTGGGGGAATTTCGGCAGTATAGTTCTCGGCGCTGTTTACGTGTTTATTTTTGCTTGGATCTTCGCTTGGTACATGGTTTGGATGCACAACACTAGTTTAGTGCAAAATAATCAATAATTAGAATTGCTTACCATTCAATATATTGGTATCATGATTTCACTCAAAAAGTTTTGCGCATAATTATGTCGCATGATAATCAAGACATACATATTTTGAAGTGCCGCTTGGAGGGACTGGTTGATAATGCTCAGGCATGGCGTTTAAAGAGTGAGCTGGAAAAGTTGTCTGATGTTGAGCGTCTTGACGTTAACATCGACAAGCGTCTAATCAGGATTATAACCAAACGTCCATGCTCGGTTTCTGAATTTCAGCCGATTGCTGAAAAATGCGGATTGGCGCTTTTGCCGTTTAAAATAACGGCAGTTCAGGATAACTCATCATTTTCTGGTGTTGAAAAAAAGAGGTCTGCTCAAGTCAGCATTGGGGGCATGCATTGCCGCAGCTGCGAAATAACCATTGAGCGTAAATTGGGAGAGTTGCCCCAAGTGAACAAAGTTAGCGTGAACGCTGACAAGGGTCTGGCTCATATAGTTTATTCGGGTGAACCACTCGGCATTAATGTCATGCAGGAAGCTATTGGTGAATATGGATATCGAATCTTGGGGCTGATTCATGACACATCTAAAGGTGGCCAAAGGCGTGACAGTGTTGGAGGAGAGGATATTCGCCGCGCTGATAAGCCATCATGGCGGCAGTTGGTTGGTTTGTTTGCCGTGGTCATTTTTGCTGGTTCAATCTTCTCGCGCTTGGGCTGGCTGAACTCCGGCATAAATATTGGCACGGCCGCCAGTTTTGGCGCGGTTTTTCTTATTGGTTTGGTGGCCGCGAGTTCATCTTGCCTCGCGGTGTCCGGCGGGCTCTTGCTTTCTTCGGCCGCTCGTTTTAACGAACGTTATCAAAGCGCTTCAGCCATGGCGCGTTTCCGGCCAGTTCTAATGTTTGTCAGCGGTCGGCTGTTATCTTATTTTGTTTTGGGCGGAGTTATTGGTTTAGTTGGCGTGGCCTTATCGCCGCCTCCCTTGGTTACTGGCATAATAACCATTGCGGCCGCTCTTTATATGTTTGTGATGGGGTTAGAGATGCTCCACCTTGCCCCGTTTTGGATGAAAAATCTACTGCCGCGCTTGCCTAAGTTCTTGTCGCATCGCGTGGTTGACGCCGGAGAGCAAACTCATCCATTTGTCCCTTTTTTGCTTGGGGCGGGCACATTCTTTTTGCCCTGCGGTTTCACGCAGTCGCTTCAGCTCTACGCTTTGACCACGGGAAGTTTTTGGACCAGCGCCATAGCACTTTTTGCTTTTGCCCTGGGTACGGCGCCGGCGCTGTTGGCCCTAGGATGGGCGTCCGGTTCGTTCAGGGGCAAGCTAGGTCAGTGGTTTTTCAGATTTTCTGGCGCCGTTGTAGTTATTCTTGGTCTTTGGAATATTCAAAATGGTATGGCCATCACTGGCTACCCGATTAATTTATCGCACTTGGTTGCTCTGAGATCCTCGGCTGGGGAACGACTTGATGCACAAGACGCCAATGTTGTTTTTGACGGTACGCGGCAGATTGTCAGCATGACTGTAACTAATGATGGTTATAGTCCAGATAATTTTACTTTACAGCAAGGCGTGCCAACGCGCTGGGAGATAGAGGCCAAGGATTTGGGCGGCTGTTTGTCTGTGATACAGGCGCCAAAACTCGGTCTTCGTCAGCGTTTGAACGCCGGGCTTAACGTCATTGAGTTCACTCCAGAGAACGCTGGTACTTTTGCCTTCAGTTGTTCCATGGGCATGTACGGGGGGGAAATTAAAGTGGTCAATTCATAGAGCCATAAAGCCGTAAAGCTATAAACCGTAATATTTGTATTTCGTAATTTCGTAAGAATAATAATTCATAAATTTATGACACCAAACCCAGAACAGCAAATACCATTTGATCCGGATTTTGATGAAACTTCAGAAGAGCTGGAGATTATTGAGACGGTTGAGACGGCGGAGAGCGAACAATATGGGCTTTCTCCCAGGCAGGCCTTTGCGGCGGGCCTGATTTCCGCCGTGCTTACCATCGGAACGATTGGATTTGTTGTTTTATTGGCGTTGATTAGCCGTAAGCTATAGAGCCATAAGCCATAAAGGCGTAGGCCCATAATGTTTCGTATATTCGTATGATTTCGTACTTTCGTATGGCTTTAGAAATTAGTGCTTAGAGATTAGGATTTTTACGATTATGGCAATTATTAAAACCCAACTTAACATTGAGGGCATGAACTGCGCCTCGTGTGTCGCGCATATTGAGGGTGATTTAAAAAAACTTAATGGAGTAAAAGACGCCAAGGTTAATCTTGTTTTAAATCGCGGGGAAGTTGAATACGATGAATCAAAAGTAGGTGTGGCGGACTTGCTCGCCGCAGTTAAGCAAGCCGGATATACAGCTACTCCGCTGGTTGAGCATGATAGACACGCTGGTCATAGCGGCCCTCATGGCGGTACTCATGAGGGCGGTCTGGCTCACGGTGATGACCATTCTTCGCATTCGTCGCCTGAGTCAGACAAAGCCATCACCTCTCGTTGGCAAAATTTTATCGCGGCGGCGATTTTAAGCGCTGGCGTCGTCGTTCTTGAATTCACATTTGAAATTCCAAACGAGCGAGTGCTTATGCTTTTACTTTCCGCCGGCGTTCTTTATTTTGGCCGTGAGTTTTTTACGGCAGGATTGCCGGGGTTAATTCGCTTCAGGCCAAACATGGATACGCTGGTCGCGCTCGGCGTTGGCGCGGCATTTTTGTATTCTTCATACACGACGCTTTGGCAGCCGGCGGCGGATCAATACTTTTTAGATGTCGCCATTATCACGACATTTATTCTGCTTGGCCGCTATTTAGAAGCGAGAGCAAAAGGGCGGGCCTCGGAAGCCATTAAAAAGCTATTGAAATTGTCAGCCAAAACAGCCCATCGCTTGACCGAGTCTGGGTCAATTGAGGACATACCCATAGATGCGGTGCAGGTTGGCGACAGATTGCTTGTTAAGCCCGGAGAAAAAATACCTACCGACGGTGTTATTATTGACGGCGCTTCGGCGATTGATGAGTCAATGGTTACCGGAGAAAGTATTCCGATTGACAAAGCTGTAGACGACGAAGTGATTGGCGCGACTTTGAATGGCAACGGCTCTTTGACTATGAGAGCCGAAAAAGTTGGGGCGGCAACGATGTTAGCGCAAATTATCAAGCTCGTAGAGGAAGCCCAAATGTCAAAAGCGCCAATCCAAAAACTTGTTGATCAAGTCTCCAGCTATTTTGTTTGGGCAGTTATGCTTGTAGCCATGATAACGCTCTTGGGTTGGTATTTGGCTTCTGGAAATTTTGCGGCCGCGCTCATTTACGCAGTGGCGGTTTTGGTCATCGCTTGCCCTTGCGCTCTGGGCTTGGCCACGCCCATATCAATTGTGGTTGGCACGGGCCGCGGCGCCACCTTGGGGGTGCTTATTAAAAAAGCTGAGGCCTTAGAAAAAATGCAAAAAATAACCGCCATGGCCTTTGACAAAACCGGCACCATTACTAAGGGGCATCCGGAAGTTCAGGAGTGGGTGGCCGTCAGCAACGACGAGAGTGAAGCGTATTTTTTTGAGGCCTATACTTTGGAGTCGCGCTCAGAACACCCTTTGGCCAAAAGCATTGTTGAGTGGCTAAAAGAAAAATATCATGTCACTTCCAGTGTGCCCATGATAGCCATTGCCGCCGTGACGGGCCGGGGCATGAGCGGAGAATACCAGGGAGCAAAATATAGAATTGGCAGTATCAGATTTTTAAGAGAACAGGGCGTATATGTCGGAGAGGAGCAGGATAAAATTGAACAATACGCGAGCCGGGGATTCACCGTTATCGGTTTTTCAAGAAATCAGAAGCTCATTGGCTTTTTTGCCGTGCAGGATGGATTGAAGGATTCGTCAGGAGAGGCGGTGAAACAGCTTAAAAATCGCGGCATCCGAACAGTGATGTTAACGGGCGATAATTCATCCGTGGCGCGCGAGATTGCCAAGAAAGTAGGGATTGATGAAGTGCAGGCGGAAGTTATGCCGCAGGATAAAGTGGAAGCAGTTAAACGATTGCAAAAAGAGGGATATTTTGTGGCCATGGTAGGCGATGGCATCAATGATTCGCCGGCTTTGGCCGCGGCCAATGTCGGCATTGCCATGGGCACTGGTACGGATGTGGCGATGGAAGCGGGTGACGTGGTGCTTGTGAAAGGCGATTTGTCTAAAGCAGCCGAAGCAATCAGTTTGTCCGCCGCCACGCTTCGCAACATTAAGCAAAATTTATTTTGGGCTTTCATTTATAATACTGTTGGCGTGCCCGTGGCGGCGCTCGGCTTTTTGAGTCCAGAGTTCAGCGCCGCGGCCATGGCTTTGTCCAGCGTGTCCGTGGTGTTGAATGCTTTGCGCCTAAAGCGCGTGGCTCTGCGCTGACCGCGGCGGCGGTTGTGATTAAATGATCACTATGCTAATATAGGTAATTATTATTAACTTCATTATTTTATGAATAACTTTTTTAACAGTTTTTCTCCCAAAACCTCATTTATCATAGGTTTTCTTGGCGGCATCATGGCGCTTTGTACTGCTGGGTTTGT
>MGEP01000040.1:21628-25489 GCA_001791425.1 Candidatus Uhrbacteria bacterium RIFCSPLOWO2_02_FULL_48_12 | reverse complement strand
CCGTTAACCCTGGTACGCCAATTTCAGCAGCCATTGGCTTGCCGCAAGATGATTTTCAGAGTTGTCTAGAGAGCGGTCGCCACGCCAATCGCGTTGAAGAGGACTCTCAAGACGCGCTGAAATCCGGCGGTCAGGGCACTCCCTACAGCATAGCTATTGCCGCTAACGGTCAGACCTTTCCCATTAACGGCGCCTTGCCTTTTGAAGATATACAGACTGGTGTTGATATTAAATCTATTATTGATGAGGCCCTAGCTGTATCTGCCAATGCCTCGCCGCCTAAGACATCTGATGATTCCCGCAACGTGCGTCAGGTGACCGATAGCGATCATTTGCGCGGCGACCCGAAGGCCAAAGTAAAAGTTGTGGAATTTTCTGATCTGGAGTGTCCTTTCTGCAAACGTTTTCACGTAACCATGCAGCAGGTGATAGAGGAGTATGACGGCAAGGTGGCGTGGATATATCGTCATTTTCCTCTCGATTCTCTGCATTCCAAAGCTCGCAAGGAGGCGGAAGCTAGCGAGTGCGCGGCCGAGCTCGGCGGCAATGATGGTTTCTGGGCGTATATAGACAAACTTTTTGAGATTACTCCGTCAAACAATGGTCTTGATCCGAATTTGCTTTAAGCTTTAAGTTACAGGCAGAGATATTATGACAGCGGCGGGAATTGCTTTAGCTTTTCTCGCCCTTTTGGGTTGGGGTTTTGGCGATTTTTCCATTCAACGCTCCACGCGCGCCGTCGGTGTTTGGAAGTCACTTTTTTTCATCGGTATATTGGGCGCGGTAATTTTTTTGCCTAGCGCTATTTCTGACATTCAGACGCTTAGCGCAGACAATTTTTGGCTGTTAGCTTTTTTGAGCGTGGTGGTGATCGCCACCGCTATTGTAAATTTCAAGGCGTTTCGCGTTGGCAAGATAGCCATTGTCGCGCCGCTCATGGGGTTGGAACTGCCTTTGACCGTTGCTTTGGGAATTTTTATCCACGGCGAGCGGTTAAGCCTTGGTCAGTTGGTCTTGTCGTTTATGGTATTTTTAGGAATTGTTTTGGCGACGGTTGAGTTTGAAGCGCTGGGGCGTGAACGAAAATATCTTATTGAACGGGGGGTGTTCTTGGGATTATTCACGGCCGTGGGGCTCGCTCTCACTAATTTTTTAGTGGGCGTTGCTAGCCAAACCATCTCGCCATTGTTCACTGTTTGGTTTACTCACACCATTGTGGCGTTGGCGGCCTTAGGCGTTTTGATTGTCAGGGGTGAGTTTTACGCGCTCCGCCAGCGCTTTTCGGAATACAAAAAAATTATTCTGGCGGCCGGCATCTTAGATAATACGGCTTGGCTAGCTTACTCTTTTGCCACAACGTACATTCCCATTGCCATTGCCACGACCATTAGCGAGGGCTACGTTGCCCTGGCCGCGCTTTTGGGGTTATTGTTGAATCATGAAAAATTGCATCGTCATCAGATGGCCGGAGTCATTATATCTATCGCTGGTATTTTAATTTTATCGTTTGTGAGCGGTGTATGATTATCGGCATAGACGCTTCGCGCGCCAACAAAGAGCATAAAACCGGAACGGAGTGGTATTCATATTTGTTGATTCAGCATTTAAAAATAGTTATCCCGCCAAACGTCACGGTGCGGCTTTATAGCCGCGAGCCGTTACAAGGGGAACTAGCAGTATTGCCGGCAAATTGGGAGGAGCGAACATTGAGCTGGCCCTTCAAATATCTTTGGACGCTTTTGAGATTGTCTTGGGAGATGTTTTTTTCGCCGCCGGATTTGCTTTTTATTCCAGCGCATGGCCTGCCGTTGGTTCTGCCAAAGCGAACAGTGGCCACAATTCACGACATTGGCTTTGAGAGATTTCCGGAATTGTATCGCCGCCGTGCTTTATGGTACCACCGTTTTGTGGTGCGCCGCGCCCTCAAGCGCTCCAGCGCCATTATTACAATTTCCGAATGGACAAAAAAAGAGCTTGCCTCGTGTTTTAAAAATATCAAAATTCCAATAGTTGTTATTCCTTTGGCTCATGACGAAAGGCGCTACCATAGTCATATTTCTTTAAGCGATCAGCAAGAAGCGCAGAAACGATATAATATTAAACCGCCGTATTTTTTCTTTATTGGCCGCTTGGAGAAGAAAAAGAACATTGGCCGTTTGATTAAGGCATTTGTGTTTTTTTTAGATAGGGCTTCTGCACCCAGTACTTTTGACCAAAACTATCATACTATAGAGTATGATAGTTTTGGTCGGATTGATCGGAATGGTGAAGCTCCACGACTTTATCCGCCCGAGGCGGATGGCCTCCACAGGGATTGGGGGGCGAAACCCCGCACCGCCCGCCTCGGGCGGACTGGTGCGTTGGGTAAAAAGAGTAACGATGAATGGAGTTTCGTCTTGGTTGGACCACGCGGATACGGTTTTGCGGAAGCGAACACGCTCATTAAGAAGTATAAATTGGATGATCGGGTAAAAATTTTGAATTGGGTGCCGGAATCAGATATACCCGCGCTTATGGCTGGAGCGGCCGCATTAGTATTTCCCTCGCTCTATGAAGGATTTGGCATCCCTATTCTTGAAGCCATGGCCACTGGCACACCAGTGATTACGAGCAATCAGGGAGCCACAGCCGAGGTGGCAGACAATGCCGCTTTACTGGTTAATCCATTTGATGTAAACGCTATAAGTCAAGCCATGCAGTCAATAGCCAAAGATGATAATTTACGCAGCCAGCTTCGTCAGAGCGGTTTTGCGCGAGTGAACGCGTTCAGCTGGTCAAAAACCGCGCAAGCGACATGGGTAGAGCTTAGGGCTGAATTATAAGTAATGCTATACTTTGGCAGTGATGAAATACTATATCTGTAAGGCCGATATTATTCACCACTGACCAACAAAAAGTGGAGGGCAAAATGGGCAAGAAGAGAGTTTGTCTAGAGCTGGAAGGGGACATGGATCAATTCCCCTCAGAAGGAAAAACCCTCGAAGAAGAAATTGCTCACCGTCTA
Organism: Candidatus Uhrbacteria bacterium RIFCSPLOWO2_02_FULL_48_12; assembly: GCA_001791425.1. Taxonomy (GTDB): domain Bacteria; phylum Patescibacteriota; class Patescibacteriia; order GWA2-46-9; family GWA2-46-9; genus GWA2-46-9. Next base: position 22,485 of record MGEP01000040.1, on the reverse strand, counting down.
GAGGAGGAGACAAGGAAAGTTCTTCAGACGCTGACGCCGCGAGAGGAGAAAATTCTACGAATGCGTTTTGGCGCTGGCGAAAAGACAGGGGACTTCCCGGTCACAAGGGAAAAGATTCGGCAAATTGAAGCCAAGGCTTTGCGTAAGCTGTCGCGGGCGAAGTTGCCAAAAAAGTGATTCTTGTGAGGAGTTGAGCCAATGACGGGACTGCGGTTGCGTGGTCCCGTTTCTTTTTATTATTAGTCGATTATTATTTTGTCGTCGTTGACTACGACTACCATTATACCATCATACTAGTATACTGGTATGATGGTATATAAATGCATAAATGTACATTACGTTGTTATATTGCGTTGTGTTATTAGACGACCGCATTTCATCCTTTAACCACCACCAGCGGTTCCAGACGGGCTACTTTTTTAGCGATGTCGGCGCGGGTAACCACGTCAACCACGTCATCAATATTTTTGTAGGCGAGAGGCGCTTCTTCGGCTAGGCCCGAGAGCGAGCCGGTTTGAATATGAATACCTTGGCGCCCCAGCTCATCGCGCAGTTCATTGCCTCGCACCGCGCGTTTGGCCGCATGGCGCGACATCCGTCGTCCGGCGCCATGGCATGACGAGCCAAATGATTCTGCCATAGCTTCTTTTGTGCCGGCGAGAACATAAGAAGCCGTGCCCATTGAGCCGGGAATAATCACCGGTTGACCCACACTGCGATACTCCTTAATCACTTCGGCATGACCCGGCCCAAAAGCGCGTGTCGCGCCCTTGCGGTGCATTATCACTTTTTGCGCCTCACCATCAATAATGTGTTCTTCAATTTTGGCGATATTATGGGCGACGTCATAGAGAATA
>MGEP01000040.1:13827-21614 GCA_001791425.1 Candidatus Uhrbacteria bacterium RIFCSPLOWO2_02_FULL_48_12 | reverse complement strand
CGCTCGCGCCAAATTCTTGGCGCCAGCTATTCCTGATTTCGTGCGTGATTAGCTGACGATTAGCCCAGGCAAAGTTAGCGGCCGCGGCCATGGCGTTAAAATAATTTTTTCCTTCTGCAGAAGAAAACGGAGCGCAGGCAAGCTCACGATCCGGCAAGCTAATACCATAGCGCGGCATTATCTTTTGCATTAGCCGAATATAGTCTGTAGCCACTTGGTGGCCAAGCCCTCTGGAGCCGCAATGAATGAGAATTACAATTTGGTTCTCCCTAAGGCCGAATGTTTTAGCCGCAGCCGAGTCAAAAATTTCCGCGACCTTATCCACTTCCACAAAATGATTACCCGCGCCCATGGTGCCCAGCTGATCGCGGCCGCGATTTTTAGCGTGCTCCGACACCACTGCTGGGTCGGCGTTCGCGAGCGCGCCAGACGATTCTAAATAATTGGCGTCATTAGTTTCTCCATAGCCGTGCTTAATGGCCCAACCAACGCCGTCTTTGAGGACGCGGTCAAGCTCATGATTATTGAGTTTCAGACTCCCGCCGCGCCCCACGCCAGAGGGCACATCGTGATAGAGTTGGCGGCCTAGAGAAGAAAGGCGTGCTCTAACATCATCAAAGGACAGCTCTGATTTTAGCAAACGCACCCCGCAGTTGATATCGTAGCCAATACCGCCCGGCGAAATAACGCCATCTGGCCAGCTCATGGCCGCCACGCCGCCAATCGGGAAACCATACCCTTCGTGCACGTCCGGCATTACCAGCACGGCTTTGACAATGCCGGGCAGAGTGGCGACATTCACCGCCTGGGCAAGCGATTTGTCGCTCAAGATTTCATCAAGCATTTTTTCTGAGGTCCAGACGCGCGCCGGCACGCGCATATCAGAGCGATAGCTCATAGGAATTTCCCAGAGCCAATCATGAATTTTTACAAGCAAATTTTTGTCAATCATAGGGGTTAGGTTATAAAGCCATACGAAAGTACGAAATCATACGAATATACGAAATATCGTTGATCGCGGGAATAGGCAATTTTCGTACCTTTCGTATTGTTTCGTAATTCCGTAAGAATATTAGATATCAAAAACAATAACCGTTTCCCAGTTTCCTTTTTTATTTTGTTTGATTTTTGCTTCATGATAGGTTACGGCTTTAATGTCTTTTTGAAAACCGGCGACACTTTTGCCGACGAGCTCTGCGGTTAAACTATTTTCTGCAAAATTTTTCCAAATAACATCGGTATATGTTTCTTTATTGATTTCTGACATTGACAACGCCTCATTGAGAAAGTCTATCAATAGGGAAGTGCGGTCAGGCGATTCAACAGAGATACGGCGTTTCACTGGTTTGGCCTTGACCTTAATAATTGGCTTCATTATTTCTACCATGCCCTGAAGCGCTTCAATAAAAAGTCCCGGCAAGGTTTCGCTCGCCGTGAGCAGTCTAACATCGGCCGTGTGCGGCATGATTTGGTGAGGCATATCGTTTTAGGAATTAGGCGTCAGGCGCTAGGAATTAGCAGTAACATCTTTCGCAAGCGTTATATCTCTGCTATAATTGAACCATGATTTTTGAAGGGTTTATTGGCCAATTTTATTGGCAAAAGTATTTTAGCGCGCTTGTCGCCGAGCGGCGCTATGCCCACGCCTATTTGTTTTCCGGGCCGCGCCATTTGGGGAAAAGAACATTTGTGAAAATGTTAAGCCGGGCCATGCTCTGCCATAACTTTACCGCCAAGGGTGCTTGCGGTCAATGCGATTCCTGCCGTTCTTGGCGAGGAGACGAGCATCCGGATTTATTGCGGCTAAAATTGGCGGCCGATACCTCGTCTATTGGCGTGGACGAGGTGCGTGATTTTATCGCCGCTATCCAGCAGACTCCATTGACGGCCAATTGCCGTGCCGCTGTTATAGAAAATCTTGATTCAATGACCATTGAAGGATTAAATGTTTTGCTGAAAACTCTGGAGGAACCGCCCCGAACAGCCATTTTATTTTTAGTGACGGAGTCAGCGGAAAATTTACCGGCCACCGTTCGTTCACGCCTCCAGCATTGCCTATTCTCAATAGTGCCGCGCCGTACGCTTATAGAAACTTTGACGGCGGATGGCGTTCCCCGCGCTCGGGCCTTTGAACTCGCGGCCTTGTCCCATGGCCGGCCCGGCCTGATTTTTTATTGGCGCTCTAATTCCGTCGCCCTTAAAGATTACCAAACGGAGAGCCGACAATTTTTAGAACTTTGCGGCAGTTCGCTAAAGGAACGATTTGCTTTTACTGAAAATATTTTTAAAGCTGATGATTTGGCGCCGTCTGATTTAAAAAGAGTTCTGTCGCACTGGCGTTTACTTCTGCGCGATTTACTTGTGCTGTGCGCCAATGAACCCGGTTTAGTCAGTCATGTTTTTTTACGCCCTACTCTGGATGAAGTAGCGAAGAAACATCATCTCCAAGAATGGTCAGCCAAGTATCAGTCGTTAGAATGGCTGGAATGGATGATCAGTCGCAACGCTAATCGCCGCTTAGCTTTAAATAATTTTTTAATCACACTTTAATCAATTAAATTATGCGCCGTGCTCTTATTTTCGCTTCCCTGCCGCTGACCTTGCTTTTAAGCGGTTGTTCTATTACTGATTTTTTTGGTTTTGGCGGCCAGAAAAATGTGCCGCCCCCGCCGCCGGTTGGTGTTTATAAGTCAACGGATCGCGGCGAAAACTGGGTAACCAAAAATTATGTTCTTCCATCAACTCCCAACGACCGCCCGACACTGGGCGACAAGAACGCATTGGTCCTCGTGATTGATCCGACTGACAGCCGTACTCTTTATTTGGGCAGTCAGGGCAATGGCCTTTATTATTCTTATGATAATGCCGAGAGCTGGTGGGCTTCAGGGCCGATTCGCCAGGGCGACATTAATGCCGTGGCCGTTCCTAATGATGCTGCTTTGCGCTGTACCATTTATTTAGCCAGCGCCAATCGCATTTTAAAGACAACTGACTGCGGGCGATTTTGGGACCAGCAGTATTATGACACGCGTCTCAAAGAGCAAGTTTTGACTTTGGCGGTTAATCGTGAAAATCCTTCCATTGTTTACGCTGGGATGACCACCGGTGATGTGTTGAGAAGCAGTGACGCCGGCAAGAGCTGGGAGAGAGTGGTCAGTCTCAAAGGGAAAGTCACGCGAATCGTGCCCCACATCCTAAAGGCCAGTACTCTTTATTTGACGCTGGAGGGACGCGGTTTGTGGAAGACCGAAGACAGCGGTACGACCTGGCAGGATATGAGTGAGGGCTTGAACAAATTCGCCGGCGCTATGACCATCCGTGATTTAGCGGTTGATCCAACGAGACCCGATACTGTTATCGCCGTTTCATCGTATGGTTTAGTGCGCACCACTGATGGCGGCGCAACCTGGTCTGCTCTGTCCTTGCTGACGCCGCCGTCATCTGCTAATATTTTTGCCGTTGCCTTAAATCCAAACAACCCATCAGAGCTTTATTACACCACCGATACTACTCTTTATCGTTCAAGCGATGCCGGAGAAACATGGGAAACAAAAACCTTGCCCGTCTCTGGGGTCAAATCTATTCTATTGATTGACCCGGCTGTTAAAACGCCAACAACGCTGTATTTGGGGGTGGCCCGGACCGGTAAAAAGTAATGCGTATAAATTATATTTACGAAATTACGAAAAGATACGAAAGGTACGAAAAAAGCCTCATTCGTTGGCCAAACGCTATTTCGTACATTCGTATTGATTTCGTACTTTCGTATGGGCTTAGAAATTAGTGCTTAGAATTTAACATTTAGACGTCGTATGATGCCTATTGTCATAGAGCACAAGCCAGAATTTGACAGAGCTATTGAGCATCTGAAAACCGAGCTTACAAGCGTGCGCAGTAACCGCGCCACGCCCAGTTTGGTAGAAGATTTAAAAATTGAGACCTATGGTTCTGAAATGCGCCTCAAGGAACTCGCCAGTTTGGCCGTGCCAGAGCCGCGCACCATCGTGGTACAGCCGTGGGATAAAACAATTATCAAGGATATTGAGAAGGGTTTAGCCAAGGCCGATCTTAATTTAGGCATGGCTAACGACGGCTCGGTTATAAGATTAACCTTGCCGCCCTTGACCGAAGAAACCCGGCAAGCGCTGATTAAAGTTATGAATCAAAAATTGGAAGCCGGGCGCGTGCAAATTCGTCAGATTCGGGAAAAAGTGCGCGAACAGATTATCAAAGCGGAAAAGGAGAAAAAAATTACCGAAGATGATCGTTTCCAAGCGCAGAAAGATCTTGATGAATTAATAAAAGATTATACAGAGCAGATTAGCAATTTAGGGCGGCGCAAAGAGGAAGAAATAACGACGGTATGATAGATTGGAGTATATAGTATTCAGTATTTAGTATATAGTATTTGAATTACAATCCTGCTTTTTGTAGAGTAAGTTTTGATTTTTGCATTTTGCCTTTTGAATTAGTTGTTAAATATGGTTGGCGTTTTAACTTTCATTCTTACCTTGCTCGTTCTCGTGCTAGTGCACGAGTTCGGGCATTTTTGGGCGGCCCGTTGGTTTGGGGTAGGAGTTGAAGAGTTTGGATTTGGATTTCCGCCCGCGGTCATCAAAAAACGTTTTGGCCAAACCGTCTATTCGCTCAACTGGATTCCTTTGGGCGGATTCGTGAAAATTAAAGGCGAAGAGAGCGCAGTGGCTGATGCTGACAGTTTTTCTGTTCAGGCGCCGTGGCGCCGTGCCATTATCATCGTCTCTGGCATCATCATGAATTTGGCGGTGGTGGTTATTCTTTTTACGGTTGGCTTTTCTGTCGGCCTGCCGCAAGAAATCAACGAGGAACTGCCGCCCGGGGCTCGGGCGCAGGACATTCGTCATCAGGTGGCCGCGGTTATGCCCAAAAGTCCGGCTTTTGACGTGCTCAAGGGCGGGGATGCCATCATTACTATTGACGGGCGCGAGTTTGAAGCATTGTCTAGTCTGCAATCATACATTCGCTCTCATCCAAATGATACTCTTAATTTGACAATTGAGCGCGACCAGCAGCAGCAGACGATCACTCTGAAACCGGCCTTGCTTCAGGTCGGCGACGAGGAGGTTTATGGCTTGGGTGTGAGCTTATTTACCACGGCTACGGTGAGTTATCCAATTTATCGCGCTCCTTGGGAAGCGGTTAAACTTACCGGAAGATTGTTTTGGCTTATTGCCAAGACCTTGGGTGACATTGTAGTTGGCCTCATCCGCGGCGCACCAGCTCCGGTTGATGTCACTGGCCCCATTGGCATCGCTATTTTAACTACACAGGTAGTGGATTTGGGTTGGATATTTATTTTGCAATTTGTGGCCGTGCTTTCGCTGAATCTGGCCTTCATCAATTTATTGCCATTTCCTGCTTTGGATGGCGGCCGTTTGTTTTTCATTCTGATTGAAATAATTCGCCGCCGCCCCGTGCCCGAACATATTGAAGGGCGGATTCATCGTTGGGGATTTACGGTTCTTTTGCTGTTAGTGTTGGTGGTAACCTACTTTGACCTGAAACGTTTTGGCGGCGCCTTTGACAGCTGGTTAATGAGTCTTCGACATCTGGTTTCTTGAGGGGTTGCCCCCACAACTAACCTTAACTTGGCAATAACATGTATAGATTGACCAGAGCCGCCAGGCGATTTCGCTCCATGCGGATTGAGATTGTCATGAGCTGCTTTGAGGTTAGTGTGGGGGTTGACGAATGGCGCGGTTGGTGCTATAGTGGGCCGTTTGTTATGTTACGCCATTTATCTCCCAAGCCGCGGTCGTTAATCGTAATAACGGCGCTCGTCATTGCCGCTTTGTCTTATGTTGCGGCAACAGCGCCCGTTGCCAAAGCCACTTCACTGTTGGACAGAGTAGCCGTGCGCTTGGTACAAGTTAAGGACTCACCTAGAATTTACGCAGTCACGCGCGAACACAAATATCTTTTCCGCTCGCCCACTTCTTTTCGCTCATATTCTTACGCCGATTCTAAAATAGAAACAATTTCCAGTGAGGTCTTAGCTAAACTGCCAGATGTCAGATTGATAAAATCTTCGCTGGGGCCGAGAGTCTATTTATTGGACGCAGAGAGCGGCCAAAAATTTTGGTTTCCCACGGAAGCAAGTTTCGTAAACAGCGCCGAGAAGTGGGCAGATATTTTTGAGGTAAGCGCTTTTGACGCGCGCTCATACCCCAACGCCCGTCTCGTCCGCGCCGCCGGCAGTGCCGATGTTTATTATTTAGATTTAGAAAAACAAACCAGAGCGCTTGTCCCTTCGCCCAGCGTATTTGGCGCCAAAGGTTTTTCGTGGGCTAAAGTATTGACCGTGCCCGTGGCCGCGCTTGAAGGATATGCGCTGATCAGCCCTCTTGATTCAACCACGCCCATTCCGGAAGAGCCGCTAGAAGGCCCCCAGCTTTCAATCAGCGCCGGTTCAGATATTCCGGCCGCCACTTTTCCCTCCGGCACTATCCGCAATCGTGTTTGGAATTTGCGCTTCACAGCGGACAATGGCGCGGTGCGTCTGCAGTCTTTAAAAATTTTGAAGCGCGGCTATGCGCGGGACGCCGATATAGAAGGATTGGCCATGGTTGACGAGACCGGATTTTTGCTCACCCGCCCACAGCGCGTTGTGGAAGGACTTACCGATTTTGTTTTAACCGAGCCGCTCGTTATCACTCCCTCTCAGGCGCGAGTTTTGACTATCACGGCTAACTTTGCTTCTGGTCAGACAATTTCGCAAACAACATTTTCTTTAAGCGTTAGCGACGCTTCTCAAGTGACAGCCAATACTGCGGTGCGCGGCCAATTCCCTCTGGTGAGTGCTACTCATACGCTTATTCCGGCCAGCAATATTATCGGGCAGTTGTCCGTTGATTCGGTGGAAATTTCAAGCTCGCCCAGAAATGTGGTAATCGGCGCGGCTGATCAAATTTTAAACCGCTGGCAGTTTTCGCTCTCTGGCGGCGCGGAAGACGCTCTGATTGAACGCTTGATTTTCACCCAGCTGGGCAACGGGCGCGTCACTGATTTTAATCAGTATGAATTGGTGGACGAGCAAAATAAAGTGGCGGCCAAAACAGCGGCCATACGCGGCCAAAGCGTGTTGATTGATTTTGGAAAAACTCCTTATCGCCTGCGCCGCGGCGAAACCAAAGTTTTGAGTTTGCGAGCCGACGTGGTTGGCGGGCAGAATAATACTTCGCAATTCATTATCCAAAACGATTACGATATTTACGCCAAGGGCGCGACCAACAACTACGCCCTCTTGGCGCTGGCCGGACCAGCCGAGGGAAGTTTCCCGCTGGGCGATCGCCATAACAGCGCTTTCAACGCCGTTTTTATTGAACCGGGCAAAGTATTGGTTGAACTTAACGCGCAGAGTCCGGCGGGCGCCATTACCCGCGGCGCGCGCGATGCCGTGCTGGCCTCTTTTGACATAAAGGCCTTGGGCCAGGCCCTGCAATTAGAAAAAGTGGTCTTAAAAATTTTAACTGCCGCCCCTCATACCACCTTAACAGAGAGCGTGACTATAAAAATAAAAGGAGGATCAGCCATTGGTTCGGTGAGTGCCGCGAGCGTTATGGATAGCGCCCAAACAATTTATTTGTCCAGCCCGCCGACTATTCAGAGCGGCAAAATTGTTACCATTGAAATTGTTGGCAATGTTGACGCGGCGGCCAGTACCGCTGACCGCTATCAAGTTGAATTATCCAATGCCGGTTTTGTGGTGCCGGGAACAACCGACCGCCTTACTTTTTCGCCGACTATAT
>MGEP01000040.1:11011-13747 GCA_001791425.1 Candidatus Uhrbacteria bacterium RIFCSPLOWO2_02_FULL_48_12 | reverse complement strand
GCCGGCAGTAAGAATTTTAAAATTGGCCGCTATTTATTCCAGCCAAGCGCCGGCGAGAGGGTAAAAATTGAGCAGGTAACCTTGACGGCCCTGGGCACAACACCAGTAAGGTTCAGCGACGGCTACAGTAATTTAAAATTAGGCGGGAAAGCGATTAGCGCGCCAAACGGCAACCCTCATATTTTTGCTCTAGTTTCTGAAATTAACGCGGGTAGCGAGGCGGGGTTTGATTTAGTTATTGATACTACATCAGCCACTGATGGACAAACCGTTCAGTTTAAAGTAGAGGATGTGGTCGCTACCGGCACGGTTTCTAAAACCAAAGTGCCGGTGCAGTTTGAAAATAGCACCACGCCGGCAATTCTTTTTAAAAGGAGCAAGCTCACGTTTAGCTTGAATAATAATTTTGCTGGCGGGCAAACAGCCAAGACAGCGGCAGCAATCATTGGCAGTTTCACGGTTGTTGTTGACAGCGCTGAAGATATTACTATGTCAGAAATAACAATAACCGAAGCGTCATCGTCAAGCGGGCTTTCAGTAACGCGCGGGTATAAGAATTTACGCTTGACCGAGGCGGCTAACGGGCGAACAATATCCCGCACGGCGGCTAGTCCGGTTGGCGGAGCGGGCGGTAATCTCTTGACTGGCGGGCCAACCCTAAAGCCCGGGCAGATCTTAACCTTCAATGTGGTAGTGGACGCCACTGGAGCGGCTGACGGAGATTCAATTCAGCTTATACTTTCTTTGATCAAGGCCGAAGGTCGCACTTCGCGTCTCACGCCAACTATCAACGGTTTATCAGTGATGGGGCAGACCGTGACGTTTTGAAACGTTATAATTTTATAATTAAAGTTTACTATTGGGGTATTGGGGCTTTTTGACAAAAGCCGCTGTTTTTACGTACAATAAGGCCACTTGATTAATGATTCAGAAACAATGAAGCAGTCTAAATTGTTTGGTAAAACCCTGCGTGAATCGCCCAAAGACGAGCAAAGCGTTAATGCCCGGCTTTTGGTTCAGGCTGGTTACGCGGAAAAATTGATGGCTGGAGTTTATTCATTTCTTCCATTGGGGTTGCGAGTGCTCAATAAAATAGAACAGATTATCAGGGAGGAGATAAATGCTATTGGCGGACAGGAATTATTACTGCCGGCTCTCCACCCCAGAGAGCCATGGGAGCAAACCGGCCGTTGGGAAACAGTAGATGATTTATATAAACTCACTGATTCAAGCGGACGCGATTTTGCCTTGGGCGCGACGCACGAAGAAGTAATCACCCCGCTCGTCAAGCGCGACATTTTTTCTTATCGAGATTTACCCCTTGCTCTTTATCAGTTTCAAACAAAATTTAGAATGGAGCTTAGAGCAAAATCAGGACTTTTGCGCGGTCGCGAATTTCTTATGAAAGATTTATATTCCTTTCACGCCAGCGAAAAAGATTTTCAGTCATATTACGAGAAAGCCAAAGAGGCCTACAAGAAAATTTTTAGCCGCCTTGGCATTGGCGACAAAACAGTCTTAACTTTTGCCTCGGGCGGCAGTTTTTCAAAATATTCGCATGAATTTCAGACATTAACGACAGCCGGCGAGGATACAATTTATCTTTGTGAAAACTGCCGCGTGGCCGTGAACGCAGAAATCGTCAGTGAGCAGAAAGTTTGTCCGGAATGCGACCGGGCGAAAGATGAGTTAAAAATTGCTAAAGCCATTGAGGTGGGGAATATTTTTCCCCTTAAAACCAGATTTTCAGATTCTTTTCGGCTGACTTACAAAGATGAAGCAGGCCAAGATCAGCCCGTAATCATGGGTTGCTATGGCATTGGACTGGGGCGCGTTATGGGGGCGATTGTGGAAGTGCATCATGATGACGAAGGAATTTGTTGGCCCAAGTCCGTGGCGCCATATCAAGTTCATCTGGTGCGTCTTGGCGACGAGCCGGAAATTGTCAAACAAGCAGACACGCTTTATGAAAAAATTAACAAGTTAGGGTCGGAAGTTCTCTATGACGACCGTGAGATATCGTCTGGAGTAAAGCTTAAGGATGCTGATCTTATTGGTTTGCCATTGAGAGTAATCGTCAGCGCTAAAACAGTGGCGGCAGGTAAGTTTGAATACAAACAGCGCGCGGCTGATAAGACAGCGCTTAGCTCTGACATTAAGGTTTTGTTAAAGTTATTATGAGCATTCTAAATAATATTTTTGGCCGCGTTTCTCGCGACATTGGCGTTGATTTGGGCACGGCCAACACTTTAATCTATGTCAAAGATCGCGGTATTGTTGTTAACGAACCGTCGGTCGTGGCGGTCAACACTAGAACTGACCAGATCGTGGCGGTGGGGCGCGAAGCCGAGCGCATGATTGGTAAAACACCGCCGCATATTGTGGCTACGCGGCCGTTGGTGGACGGCATTATTTCGGATTTTGAAGTGACGGAAAAGATGCTCGCCTATTTTATTGATCGCGTTCATCGCGAGTCATTCACGCTCCTGCCGCGTCCGCGCGTGGTTATCGCTATTCCCACGGAGGTGACCGAAGTGGAAAAAAAGGCCGTGGAAGACGTGGTGCGGTCAGCCGGAGCGCGGTCGGTTTATCTCATTGAAGAGCCAATGGCCGCGGCCATTGGCACTCGTCTGCCGGTGCAGGAGCCGACGGCCAGCATGGTCGTGGATATTGGCGGCGGCACTACGGAAATTGCCGTGATTTCTTTGGGCGGCATCGTTACCGCTAAATCCTTGC
>MGEP01000040.1:4483-10991 GCA_001791425.1 Candidatus Uhrbacteria bacterium RIFCSPLOWO2_02_FULL_48_12 | reverse complement strand
AATCAGAATATTGTTCAGTATGCCCGCGAGCAATTTAACCTGCTTTTGGGCGAAAGAGTGGCTGAAGATATTAAAATGCAAATCGGTTCGGCCAGTCCCTTGGCCGCTCCTTTGGAGACAACCATGCGCGGCCGTGATCTTGTTTCCGGGCTCCCCAAAGAGGTGATAGTGAATGACAGTCAGATTCGTCAAGCCATGGCCCGTTCGGTCAAGACCATTATTGATAATGTCAAGGATATTTTGGAAATTACTCCGCCCGAGCTGGTGGCTGATATTTATGAACGAGGCATCGTGCTTACCGGCGGCGGCTCGCTTTTGAGAAATATTAACGTGGCCATCGCCGAGGCCACCCAGATACCAGTGCGCGTGGCTGACGATCCCTTGACCTGCGTGGTGCGCGGCACCGGTCTTTTACTGGATAATCCAGAACTTTTGAAAGAAATAGTCGTACCTTCGGCCCAAGAAGGACCGCGTTAGAATAATCTCTAATATCTTCAGCTCAAAGCTGATCAGCCTCGGGCCGAAATTTCTAATCTCTAAACCCCGTTAGAAATTAAACCACAATATATCATATCTCATATGTTCTTTATGTTAAATAATCTTATTTTTCCTATGTTAAACATTTATTATATTTCTAACGGGGTAAACAATAGCCAATTCCTAAATTCCAATGTCTCAAACCCATATTGTTTGTGATTTATCGACCCAAGGCCGACCCACCTTGGGCGGGGATATTACAATTTATGATTTTCCGCCAAAGGCGGATCCGCCTCGGGCGGAGTTTAGGAATTCGTGCTTAGAGCTTAATGCTTATCCAAAGTAGTTATGGCTAAAACCAATTGGCGTCGTCTAGCCGTCTGGAGTGCGTTTATCGCCTTACTGCTTTTGATTGAGTTTGTGCCATTGTTGCAGCGCCCCCTGGCGCCGTTTATGAGAGCCAGCGCTTATCTGGAAGGCGGTTTATATCGGGTAACAAATTCAGCACGGCAGAGGATAGAGCGCCTCATCATTGGCCATGACACATCTTCACGTATAGTTGAGCTTGAGTCGCGTCTGTCGCTCCTGACCTTGCATCAAGCGCGTTTAGTTTCGCTAGAAGAAGAAAATCAGAATCTGCGCCGTCTTTTGGATTTTCAAGAGAGCCGCGGCTTGTCAACCATTGCCGCGAGAGTCATTGGCAAAGATCCGCGCGCTCCGGCCGAGCTGCGTTTGGCGGCCGGCTCTCGCTCGGGCGTGCGCTCTGGAGCGGCGGTGATTAGTCCAAACGGAGCGCTGGTCGGAATAGTTGCCGAGGTTGGACAAGAGACCAGCGTGGTTAGATTATTAGGGCACCGTTTGACCCAAGTGCCGGTGCGAGTTTTGGATAAACCGCAGGCCTTTGGTCTTTTAGAAAGCTCGGGCGGATTATCTTTGCGCCTGACGCAAATCCCAAAGAATGCTGATATTAAGCCCGGTGATATAATAGTCACTGGTTTTGCGAGTGAAGTGGTGCCGGCAAATTTGACGGTCGGCGCAATACTATCAGTAGAAAATGATCCTCAAGGTTTATGGCAGGAAGCGACGATGGCGCCGTTGATTGAGCCGGCTGCCTTGGATCTGGTCGCTATTGTGATCGCTTTATGACAAAACACTGGACGATATTTTTAATCATTCTTTTGTTTATGGAGCCCATGGCCGATACGGTGATGCCGGCGCTGCTGCCGGAAATTTTGCGCGGGACTTCCTTGTTTCCGGCTTTCGTGATAATTATGTTTTTATTTTTGCCGCAGCCCTGGATTCCGATAGTAATTATGGTTGGAGCGATGTGGCGCGACATTATTTTGCTTGCTCACCTTGCTCCGACTTTTTTGGGAGCCGGTTTGGCGCTGGTGATTCTAGTTTTGCTTAAGCAGTTTTTAACCAATCGTTCTTTAATGACTGACGGCCTAACGGTTCTCCTTGCTTATGGGGGTTATGTTTTAGGAGAGGCACTGTCACTTTGGCTGGCCAAACTTTTGGGACTTAGCGACGAGCCGCAAAGACTGTTTATGGTCGGGGCTCTGGCCGCCAATTTTGTTTTCATCATTGTTTTTATTTTGATTTGGCGATTGTACCATCCTGATGAGGTTAGCCATAATTTTTATTAACAATCGTGAATCCTTTTTGGGAGCCATCTTTAAATATTTCTCTGCGGCGCCGGGCCAGTTCGTCGGAGGAAATGGATATTCCGGGCGAAGACGCGGCCAATCCTTATTTGGGGCGCTCACTTGGTCCGCGGCAGTTATGGTTAACTGGACTTGTCATCACCGTCGGTTTTTTGGTTCTGATCGGGCGGGCCATGAGTTTGCAGTTAATGCAGGGTAATGATTATCGGGGCCTGGCTGAAGGAAATCGCCTTAGAGTTAAAACCGTGGCGGCCGCGCGCGGTTTAATGTATGATCGCTACGGCCGTTTGCTGGCGGACAATGTACCGGCTTTGTCGCTGGCTTTGGTGCCGTACGATTTACCGCGCGACTCCACGGAGCAAGAGAGAATAATCAGAGAGATGAGTGAGTCCCTCAATGTGCCGGCGGACACAATATCGTCGTTTTGGCGGGATTTAATAGAGCGCCGCGGTTCATCAACCGATCTTTTCACTCTAGCCAATAATCTTCCTTTGGAAGAAGGGCCGCGCCTGAAAGTTTTAGCGAACTCCTGGCCCGGCGCGGAGGTGGTTCTGCGCCCATTAAGAATTTATCCGTCAGTGGGGGACGGCGTTTTGAGCTTAAGTCACGTGCTTGGTTATGTGGGGGAAGTAACAGAAGAAGACATTTCTTCCAGCCGCGAACAAAACTATTCGGCCTCGGACGAGATTGGGAAAAACGGTTTGGAATTCTATTTTGAGCCAATACTTAGAGGAAAAAACGGCCGTCGCGAGGTGGAGGTGAATGCGCTGGGGCAAGAACAGCGGCTGCTTGCTGCCGCCGCGCCAACGCCGGGAAAGAATATATGGCTGACAATTGATCTGGATTTACAAGGCGCGGCTGAAGCCGCTCTCACGGCCGGCCTCCAGCGCGCCCGAGCGAGGCGCGGGGCGGTGGTCGTGCTTGACGCTAGTGACAGCAGTGTTCTGGCCATGGTGAGCTTACCGTCGTTTAATGCCAATGACTTTACGAAGGGTTTAAGCTCGGAACAATATGAAGCCCTGGCAAAAGATCCAGACCACCCCCTTTTTAATAGAGCCGTGCAGGGCCTTTATCCTTCCGGCTCTACTATCAAGCCGCTCTGGGCCGCCGCGGCGTTGTCCGAAGGCATCATCACCGGTACGACCAAATATTTAAGCGTTGGCGGGTTTAGTATTGGCCAGTCGTTCTTCCCTGATTGGAAAGCTGGCGGGCACGGCTGGACTGATGTGCGCCGGGCGCTGGCCGAGTCCATTAACACTTTTTTCTACATCATTGGCGGCGGTTACGACAAGTTTCCCGGTTTGGGCATTGAGAAAATTGGCGAGTATGCTCATTTGTTCGGCTTGGGCGAGAAGACAAATATAGATTTGCCGAATGAAGCGGTCGGTTTGGTGCCTACGCCCGAGTGGAAAATGGCAGTCAAAAAGAGGCCATGGTATATTGGTGATACGTATCACGTGGCCATTGGTCAGGGTGATATATTGGTTACCCCTCTGCAGATTGCCAACTATATGGCGGCCATTGCCAATGGCGGAACTTTATACGAGCCGCATTTGCTTTTAGAGACATCATCCGAAGCAAGCACTAGCCATGAGCGTCTCACACCCAAAGCCAGAAAATACAATTTAATAGATGATCGCCACCTCAAGATCGTGCGTGAAGGGATGAGGCAGGTGATAACCAGCGGCAGCGCTCAAGCGTTGGCTGATCTGTCCCTTGAGGTCGCGGGCAAGACCGGCACGGCCGAAATGGGCAATCGTAAGCCATATGCTTGGTTTACCGGTTTTGCGCCGTGGCAATCGCCGCAGATTGTGATCGCGGTAGTCATTGAAGACGCTGGTGAGGGCAGTACTTACGCCGTGCCCGTGGCTAAAGAAATAATGCAGTGGTGGGCTCTGAGCCGCGTAGAAAACTAGCCGTATCCTCAATAACTGTGTCCATTGGCCGAGAGTAATGTTTTGAGATATACTAGTATGAGAAATCCCAATGACAAAATCACAATGTCAAATAAAATTTCTGCCTGCGGCAGGCAGGCAAATGACTCAATGACCAAAATTTGGACATTATGACATTGGACATTTATTTGATATTTTCCGCCCGAGGCGGATCGGCCTTGGGCCGAGAGCTTTGACATTTGGCATTTTATATTATGCCCATCTCCGCTTTAAACAAACCAAAAAATTTGGTCACCTCGCCAGAAGCGGCGCCAGCTAAAACACTGACGCCGTCAGTCCAGTCTTTTTTATTGAATTTGCAAAAGAGAGCGTTTTCCTCGCGAGACGGACAAACTATTCACGTCTCCAGCGTTATTTCCGGAGCGGCCGTGTTGTATGAGCGTTTGCGCTACAGTTTAGATTACCGTGAGGAGCATTTGTTGCGGCGCCATGCCATTGAACGCATTATCCGCCGACGACTGGATAACAGAAATAGTTTTAGGGAATTTGCCAGACCTTTTTTGGTTGAGCTTGTTCAGGCCCAGTACTTAAAAAATGATACGGTGCCGGAAACAGCCATCCCGCGAGTTCAGGCAATTTTAGATAGATACTCGGCCTTGCTGGCTCTGGCTGATCAAAACATGTCGGGCGGAAAAAAAACATTTAAAGATTGGCTGCTTGGTTTGATTTCAGCTGAACTAGACGACGAGCTTGCCCCGGCGCCCGAAGATCAAGCGCTCGTCAATCTTATGGTTAGCCATGTCATTAAGGACAGCGCCTTGGAAGATTGGCCCTTGAGCGCGGAAGAGCGCGAACGGCAGGTGTTCATTTCTTGTTATCGGGCGCTTTACGCCTTTGATCCGCAGACACTGCATTTTTTTCTTTTGTTAAGGTCTCTGCCCAATTGGCGCTCCCTTAATCCCGAAGAAGCGGCGGCTTTGTGGCCGGCGCTTGCTGAACAGCGTTTGATAGTGGAACAGGCCCTGCGGCATCCGGCCGGTGCCAAGCTCTATCGCGCGCTTAAGTCAAAAGCCATAGTTTTCCACGCGCTTAAAGATATAATTATAAAAAATCAGAATGGCATCAATGACCTGCTGCTGAGCGAAGCCAAATTGTATTCGGTGCTGGAAGAAACCTGCCGCCGTTATTATGTTGGTGCCAGGGGAAGATTGTACCGCAGCGCGGTGCGTTCTACCATATACATTTTTCTCACCAAAATTATTTTGGCTCTGGCGGCCGAGGCGCCGGCCGAACAATTTTTGTACGGTGTGGTGGCCACCGGCCCGCTTTTTATAAACACCGTTTTCCCGCCGACTTTAATGTTCTTGTTGACGGTGACTACTCGTTTCCCGGGCGCGGGCAACACTAAGCAGGTCTGGCAGCTTATGACCACTTTGCTTTATGGCGGCGAGGGGCGGATATTTCCGCGCGTTAAATACATCGCCAAGTCTTCCGCTTTTTCAACCGGCATTTTTTCTTTGTTTTACCTTTTTACCTTTACCGTTACCTTTGGCGCAATTATTGTTATACTGCAAAAAATCAATTTTACTCCGGTCAGTCTATTCTTCTTTCTGTTTTTCTTAACGGTCGTTTCTTTTTTCGCCATCAGAATCCGCCAGCCGGTGCGCGACCTTTTTGTATCCAGTCAGCGAGAGAACATTTTTCTCGTGCTCATCAATTTTTTCTCTCTGCCGATTCTGCGAGTCGGCCAGGTGATTTCCCTGACCTCAGCCCGCTTCAATGTTTTTCTTTATTTGTTTGATTATTTATTGGAAGCGCCGTTTAAATCGTTCTTGGCGGTCTTTGAGGATGTCCTCGGGTTTTTCAGAGAACAGCGCGAGGAAATTGTTTGAACAATGCTTAAAAAGATCTGTCTCATCGCCACGGCTATTATTTTGGCATTGCCGCTGTTTTTTTTGCGGCAAACTATTCAGAGTAGACGCCAGCCGGTTGATTTGCGTTTCGTTATCACCTCCTGGCCATCCTCCCGGCTGATTTATGCGGCCGAGTCAAAAGGGTTTTTTAAAAAGCATGGGATAAAAGTTAAAATTATTGACGCGGGCGACGATTATGACAACGCCGTGGAGATATTGCGGCAAGGGGCGGCGGATGGCGGTACTTTCGTGTTGTCTGAACCGCTGCGTTTGTCGTCCGAAGGAGTGCCGGTTAAGGTTGTGGCCGACCTTGATTATTCGGCCGGGGCTGACGGTATCGTGGCGGTGGCTGATATTCGTTCCTTGGCTGATCTAAAGGGGCGCCGGGTCGCCGTGCCTGTACAAGGGTTTAGCAGTCTATTGTTTGAGGAGGCCCTAAGGCGAGTGTCGCTCACCGAAGCAGATGTTGTGATTGTGCCGCAGGAGCCCTTGGGAGCGGTCAGGGCTTTTTTGGCGCGGCGGGTTGACGCCGTCGTCACCGCCGAACCATTTTTAA
>MGEP01000040.1:0-4469 GCA_001791425.1 Candidatus Uhrbacteria bacterium RIFCSPLOWO2_02_FULL_48_12 | reverse complement strand
CGCCGACAAAGCCACATTCTTTTTTCATCTGCTGAAACACCCGGCTTGATTTCAGACGTCATGACGTTTCGCGCTGAATACGTGTCGGCGCATCCAGAAAAAGTGGCGGCTTTTATGGCGGCTTGGTTTGAACTTATCGATTATTTAGAGAAAGGCGAGGCGGAGCGCGCCGAGGCGTTTGCCACGGCCGCTATTGCCTCGGGCGTTACCTTGAGCAAGTTAGAAGAGGAATTTCGGGGGATTAAGCTCCTAAACTTTGCCGGCAACGCCATTGCCTTTACTTACGGCAATGATATTACTTCTCTTTACGGAAGCGGCGAACGATTTTTGAAATTTTTGGAGTCCGCCGGAAAAATTTCCAAACCAGTGAGCGTGTCATCAGTTTTAGAGCCCGCCTTCATCAGACGGGGACTGCGATGGTAGGCCCTCTCCGAGTTGATAGGCCATGACTGACCAGGCGCACAAATTAATAATTATCGGCTCTGGCCCGGCAGGCCTGACGGCCGCGATTTACGCGGCGCGGGCGGGCTTGTCTCCGCTGGTCATTGCCGGCTATGAGCCGGGCGGTCAGCTGACTTTAACGACCGAGGTGGAGGATTTCCCCGGATTCCCCGATGGTATTCAGGGCCCGGAATTAATGGAGCGAATGCGGCGCCAGGCCGAACGGTTTGACACGGTTTTTATGAACGACGCTGTTAGAACCGTAGATTTTAAGAATAGGCCATTTACCGTTTGGGCGGGCGAGCAAGCGCTTAAAACCAGAAGTGTCATTGTGGCCACCGGCGCCAGCGCTCGCTGGCTGGGTCTGCCCTCGGAAAAGAGATTAATTGGACATGGCGTTTCCAGTTGCGCTGTTTGCGACGGTTACTTTTTTAGAAATAAAGAGGTGGTGGTGGTTGGGGGCGGAGACACAGCTTTTCGTGAAGCTCTTTATTTAGCCAAACTGGCAAGCCGCGTAACCATTATTCACCGCCGTGAATCTTTTCGCGCTCAACAAATTCTTCAAGAGAGAGCGCGGAAAGATCCTAAAATATCTTGGTGTGTGCCCATGTGGGTTGTTGAGATTTTGGGAGAGAATATAGTGGCCGGCGTACGTCTCAAAAACATGAAGACAGGTGAAATAAAAAATGTGGATTGCCAGGGAGTGTTTGTGGCTATTGGTCACAAACCAAACACTGAGCCGTTTCAAGGCCAGCTTGAACTTGACGATGGCGGCTATATCGTGAGTCGTGATGGTGTCGGCACGAGCGTGGCAGGAGTTTTTGTGGCCGGTGATGTTGAGGATCAAAAGTATCGGCAGGCCGTGACCGCGGCCGGCGCGGGCTGCGCCGCAGCCATGGAAGCGGAAGAGTATCTGGAGAGCTTGTAGCTGGTAGCTTCTTAGCTTATTAGGCAAATTTATCATTAACCTACTAGCTACCAGCTAAAAAGCTACAAGCCATTTTTATGGACACTCTGGCTCACGGACTTTGGACCAATGTTATTTACCAGCGCCAGCGCTCGATTGATCGTTGGTGGGCTATTTTTTTTGGCGTGGCGCCTGATCTTTTTTCCTTTGGCCCGTTTTTTGTGACGCGTTTAATTGATAACGCCTGGCCGGCGGGCCGCCCTTCCCTTGCTTCCATACCGGTTTACGTGTCTATAATTTATAGTTATACTCACAGCATCGTTATTTGGCTGATTGTCTTTGGCTTAGTGGTTCTTTGGCGCAGGGGCAGGGTATGGTGGCCTCTCAGTGCTTGGCTGGTTCATATTTTAGTTGATATTGGCACGCATACTTACGAATTTTTCCCAACGCCGTTTTTATTTCCACTTTCATCATGGAAAATAAACGCCATCAATTGGGCCGACCCGACGTTTATGATAGTCAACTACAGTTTGCTGTTGCTGGCTTATTTAGAGATATACAGACGTCGGAGAATATCTAGTTAGCTGGTAGCTTCTTCGCTTTTTAGGTATACTTCGTCGTTATCGACCTACAAGCTACCAGCTAAAAAGCTACAAGCTATCCATATGACTCTTTACATCGTCGCCACTCCCATCGGCAATTTGAAAGATATTAGCGAGCGAGCGCGTGAAGTTCTCTCAAATGTGCCCGTTGTTTTGTCTGAAGACACGAGGCGAACAAAAATTTTAATAGCTTACCTTGGTTTGAACCCTCGTCTGATTTCTTATCATCAGCATACTTCTCCGGCGCGCATAGGAGCCATTCTTGATTTGCTCACCAAGCATGACGTTGCATTGGTGACCGATGCTGGCACGCCCGGCATCAATGATCCGGGCGGCAAACTTGTGTCCGCCGCCATTGAGCATTATGGTGAGCAGCTGCGAATTGTGCCAATACCCGGGCCGTGCGCTCTGGCAGCAGCAGCGTCAGTTAGCGGTTTTCCCATGGACGAATTCACGTTTTTGGGCTTTCCTCCGCACAAAAAAGGAAGGCAGAGTTTTTTTAATCAAATAGCCGTTACGGCCGGCAGTGTTATTTTTTATGAGTCGCCCCATCGAATAGCCAAGGCCTTGGCGGCTTTAGCTGAACGCGAGCCAGAGCGTTTGGCTTTGGTCGCGCGCGAGCTCACCAAGCAGTTTGAGACCCTATATCGCGGCTCAGTTAGTTCTCTGTCCGCTCATCTCTCATCTAATCCTCCGCCGGGCGAATACGTGGTCGTCGTGGCACCACGCGGTTATCGGGAATAGTTTAGTGTTTATTAGTCTTACATTAGTGTTTCTTAGTGGCGTAAGGGGGGTGTATTGCCCAATAATTGGCTATGGTGTATACTTTTGGCAGTATATTAAGAATTATCAACATCATAAAGGTCGTACCATACCATGGGCGTAAGCCCGTGGAGGAGCATAATTTAATTCATTAAATTTATAGTATGGCTAAAATGACAAAGGCGCAGATCGTTGAGGCGCTGGCCAGCAAGGTTGGCGTGGCCAAGAAAGAAGTAGCCACTTTATTAGAAGAGATGACCAATTTGGCCTATCAAGAGGTTAAGCGCAATGGCGAGTTTGTGGTGCCGGGCATTGGCAAGCTCGTTAAAGTGAATCGCAAGGCCCGTGTTGGACGAAATCCCGCCACTGGCGCGGAAATTCAAATTCCGGCTAAAACTGTGGTCAAATTCCGCGTGGCCAAGGCCGCCAAGGAAGCAGTTCTTTAGGTCTTTCGAAAGTTTTAGAGAATCATGGAGCCCCTCGCCCTGCGGGGGGTTTGTGATTTGAGATTGTTTAGAATCCGCCATGTCAGATTAGAATTTTTTATCCACGCACCAGCCCCGCCACTGCGTGGACGGTGCGGGGTTTCGCCCCCCCCATCCCTGTGGAGGCCATCCGCCTCGGGCGGATAAAGCCGTGGAGCTTCACCACCGCCTGTCATCGACGTCGTGCTTATGCGGGTTAATATAATAAATTGATACCCCATAGGAGCGGCGCCGTGGGAAATCGAACAGAGTGCGCCGAAGAAGCGACCGTGCTGTTCGAGACCCCGCGGAGCGGGGGCGAGTTCACGGTCGCCGGTGCACGGCGTGAAGAATTCCCCGGCGACGTCTCCGCGGGCGCCCCTCTTGGTGGCACTTTCTCGGGCGAGCGAGAAAGTGCCAAAATCTTCACCCGGCGAAGCTGGGTCAAATTCCTTATCGTGGGGTTTACCTAACTTGATGGATAAGCTATAGTTTTAGTGATGAAGAAATCTTTTGTATGAAATTCTACATCACTACTCCCATTTTTTACGTCAATGATAAACCGCACATCGGGCATGCTTATGCGGTTATTGCCGCCGATACTCTGGCGCGATATCACCGCATGATTGGCGACGAGGTTTTGTTTATTACGGGTACTGATGAGAACTCTCAAAAAAATGTTGAAGCGGCGGCCAAGTTAAATGAGGATGTCTTTGATTATGTTGATCGCATGTCGGCCTTATGGCAGTTAACATGGGACGAGCTTTCCATTAGCAACAATGATTTTATCCGCACCACCGAAGATCGCCATCTAAAAGCGGTAAATAAATTTTGGCAGGCGGTGGCTGACAGAGGAGATATCTATAAGGGAACTTACAGCGGGCTTTACTGTGTTGGTTGCGAGGCCTTTTACACAGAAACTGATTTGGTAGAGGGGCGTTGTCCTACTCATCAGACCGCGCCGAAAAAGGTGGAGGAAGAAAATTATTTTTTCAGATTAAGCAAGTATCGCGCGCCGCTTTTAAAGTACATAGAAACACATCCCGAATTCATACAGCCGGAAACGCGCCGACATGAGGTGGTAAACTATATTCGTGACCACTTAACGGATATCAGCATATCACGCGTCAGTACCAAGTGGGGTATTGCCGTACCGGGTGACGATACACAGGCCATTTATGTATGGTTTGATGCTCTAATAAATTATTTGACGGCCGTTGGCTACGGCACGGATGATGCTCTTTGTCAAAAATGGTGGCCGGCTGATTTGCATGTGGTTGGTAAAGATATTAT
>MGEP01000039.1:18854-25396 GCA_001791425.1 Candidatus Uhrbacteria bacterium RIFCSPLOWO2_02_FULL_48_12 | reverse complement strand
GGATTAAACGATATTTCGTATATTCGTATTGATTTCGTACTTTCGTATGGGTATAGAAATTAGTGTTTAAACTTATACATTATGGCTACCAAAGCTCAAGTCATAAAATCAAATCGTTCGCGCGTTAAGCCCAAGTATTCAACGCGGGTGGTTAGACGGTGTTGGCGGTGCGGCCGCAAACGCGCTTATATGAGGCAGTTTGATATTTGCCGAATTTGCTTTCGTGAATTAGCGACCAAGGGAGAGATTCCCGGTGTTGTTAAGGCCAGCTGGTAAAAATATGAATTCAAAATTCAAAATTCAGAATTCAAAATTTCAAGTCAAAGGTCAAAAGTTTTTGGATTTTGCAATATACTTTTGCCTTTTGCCTTTTGAATTTTGAGTTATTTTTTTATGACCGATCCCATAGCCGACATGCTAACCAGAATTAGGAACGCCGTCCTCGCGCACAAGTCCGAGGTGGTAGTGCCTTTTTCAAAAATTAAATTTGCCTTGGCTGAAATTTTGGCCAAGGAAGGGTATCTCGCGCGAGTGGAAAAAATCAGTGATGCCGCAGCCACGATGTGGTCGCCGAGCACCAGCCGTCGGGCGGCCAAACGCGGCCGGGGAGATATATTAAGGATAACCTTGAAATATGATGCGGCTGGAAAACCGATTATTAGTTACCTTGAGCGCGTGAGCAAGCCGTCGCGTCGGGTATATGTTTCCAATGGTGAGCTGCCGGTAGTGCTGTCCGGGTTAGGTTTGGCCATAATATCTACCTCCAATGGTCTCATGACCAATCGGCAGGCGCGCCGTCAGAAAATCGGCGGCGAAGTTCTGTGTAAAATTTATTGATGTAATTGCGACTTGATATTTTATCTATTAGTTGTTAAGTTATGAGTTTAATATCAGAAGTTTTAATTTTTGCGTTTTAAGTTTTGAGTTTATACCCCTTATGTCTCGTATCGGTAAACAACCAGTGCTCTTGCCGGACGGCGTAACTGCCGCGGTCGACGGTCGTATTTTTCGCGTTCGCGGTAAAAGAGGCGAGCTTGAACTGGCCTTGCATCCGGCCGTGGCAGTCATTATACGCGGCCAAGTTCTGCACGTCATGGTTAGCCGCCCAGACGACAAAGATGAACGTGCTTTGTGGGGTCTTTTCCGTAACCTGATTCGCAATATGGTGGAGGGAGTGACCAATGGTTTTAAGAAAAGTCTTGAGCTGGTGGGGGTAGGATATAAAGTTAGCGTAAGCGGTCAGAATGTTATTCTTAATGTCGGTTTTTCTCATCCAGTTACTATTACTTTGCCTCCGGGCGTGACAGCAAGCGTTGAAAAGAATATCCTGACTATTGAAGGCAACGATAAACAGATGGTCGGTGAGACAGCGGCTGGTATCAGGCGAATTAAAAAGCCAGAGCCCTACAAGGGCAAGGGAATAAAGTACGTGGGCGAGATTTTGCGTCGCAAGGCGGGCAAAGCCGCTAAGGCCGTGGGTAAATAATTATTTATGGTTATTCAACGCAAGAAATTACAGGACACGAGACAGCGTCGAAGACGTCGAGTGCGCGCCGTGGTCAGCGGATCTAAGGAGCGTCCGCGCTTGGCCGTGTTCCGCAGCTTAAAGCATATTAGCGCGCAGATTATTGATGATACGGTTGGTCGCACCATTGCATCGGCAAATGATCGTGAGCTAGACAAATCTTTAAAGGGAATCAAGCGGGCCGCGGCCGTGGGCGCTCGGCTGGCTGAAATGGCCAAGCGCCATGGCATTAAGGCCATTGTTTTTGACCGACGGCATTATAAATATCACGGTCAAGTTAAGGCCCTGGCCGAGGCAGTACGCGAAGGCGGGTTGAAGTTTTAGCCCCCACTACTAGTCAAATACATTTTGAACATTGTCTATATGAGTATAATTAATAAACAACTAACAAAATATTCGGGCTTAATGCCCGACTAGTGTGGGGGTATGGCATCATCTAACCCTAAATCGTCACCTCGTCGCATGACCTCGCGCGGAGGCGCGGAGAGGGAGGAACGCGAGTTTGATCAGAAAACCGTAGAGCTTAGCCGTGTGTCGCGGGTAATGGCCGGAGGCAAACGTATGCGTTTTCGCGCCGTCGTGGCCATTGGTGATCATAAGGGGCAAGTTGGCATTGGCGTTGCTAAAGCGGCTGACGTGCCTTTGGCCATCTCTAAGGCCGTAACCATAGCAAGCAAGCACCTCATTCGCGTGCCTTTGTACGAAGATACTATTCCGCACGCCATGCGTACTAAATTCGGGGCGGCCGAGGTTTTGCTAAAACCAGCGTCGCGCGGCACGGGCATTATTGCCGGTGGGGCGGTTAGGATTATTTTGGAACTTGGCGGGGTGCCAAACGTTGTCAGTAAGATGCTCGGCTCAAAAAACAAAATCAATAACGTTAAGGCCACTATTTTGGCACTCTCTCGTTTACGGAGCAGGGTACCAAAACAACCGGACGGCAACAAAGAAAAGTAATGGAGTAATATGAATTCAAAATTCAAAATTCAGAATTCAAAATTTCAAGTCAAAGGTCAAAAGTTTTTGGATTTTGCAATATACTTTTGCCTTTTGCCTTTTGCCTTTTGAGTTATTTTTCTATGGTTTTGTCTCTACACAATCTAAAGGGCTCTGGGCGGAAACGCTCGCGTCGCGTGGGGCGCGGCAATGCGTCCGGCCGCGGTACTTATGCCGGCCGCGGGCAAAAAGGTCAGCGCGCTAGATCGGGCGGCAAAAAAGGTCTTCAGCAAAGGGCCTTGCGTCAGCTGTTTCAACGGCTGCCAAAACTCGGCGGCTTTAAAAGTTTAAAACCAAAGGCCGCGGTTGTTACCTTGGCTGATTTGCAAAAACATTTTGCCGCCGGCGCCATTGTTAATCAGCGCATTTTAGTAAACAAGGGTTTGATTAAGTCCGGCAAACCAGTTAAGATTGTGGCTACCGGGACGCTTGGACGCCCTTTGCGCATTCAAAAATGCCGAGTCAGCGCTGTGGCCAGGGAGAAGATTGTAGCCGCTGGCGGGACGATTGAGTAAGCGAGGGTATGCCCCGTAATACAACATTCATAACCAAGATGTAATTATGCATGATTTACCACATTATCATTGTCAGTCCTGTCCAACAGGTATGATTTCTTTCTTAGCAGGCAAACGCCGCCGGGCGGCGTTTGCCCATGAATGTTGATATACGGGGTATGATAGAAACCCTACGACGAATTTGGCGAACTCCTGATTTGCGCGCGGACATCTTGTTTGTGATCACCATGCTGGTGATTTTTAGGATTTTGGCGCACGTGCCAATCCCCGGTGTTGATCAGACCAATCTTCGCGCGTTTTTTGAATCTAATCAATTCTTAGGGCTCATTAATATTTTTTCCGGCGGCGGCATGGAGAACTTTTCTATTGTGGCTCTGGGCGTTGCTCCATATATCACTTCTTCAATTATATTTCAGCTGTTAGCCATGGTTGTGCCCAAATTGGAAGAGCTGGCCAAGGAGGGTGAGTACGGCCGCGCCAAGATTAATCAATATACTCGCTGGCTGACCGTGCCTCTGGCCATGCTTCAGGCCGTTGGTCTAATTACTTTGTTGCGCCAGTCAAGCGCGGGCTTGCCTATTTTACCGCATAATTTAGATACCTGGACTTATGCCACTATTGTGCTCACCATGGCCGCTGGCACAATACTCTTAATGTGGATTGGCGAACTGATTTCCGAGCGTAAAATCGGCAATGGTATTTCGCTCCTCATTTTTGCTGGTATTGTTGCGGGTCTTCCTGGCACTGTTCAGCGCACTTGGTTGCTTTTGTCCGGCCCCAATGGCGGCGTGGACATAACCCAGCTGGTGAATCTCGGGGTCTTTGCGGTCATCGCCGTCATTACCATTGTCGGCGTTGTTTTCATCACCGAGGCACAGCGCAAGGTGCCGGTGTCTTACGCTAAGCGGGTACGCGGCAACCGCATGTACGGCGGCGTGGATACTTATCTGCCTCTGCGCGTCAATCAAGCCGGCGTCATTCCTATTATTTTTGCGATTTCCGTCATTCTTTTTCCGCCGCTGGTCGCCCAGTTTTTTACCGGCGCCTCAACCGCTTGGATTGCCGGTGTCGCCTCTTGGTTCATCAGGATATTCCAAAATCAGACTTTTTATGCGATTAGCTACTTTGTTTTAGTGTTCATTTTTACTTATTTTTATACGGCGGTTGTTTTTCAGCCCCAGCAAATTGCGGAAAATTTGCAAAAGCAGGGCGGCTTTATTCCGGGTATCCGTCCGGGTGTTCCCACTGCTGATTATTTGAACTACACGATTAACCGGATTATTTTTGCCGGTGCTTTGTTCTTGGGCGTCATTGCTGTTTTGCCTTTGGCCGTACAGCGAGCCACCGGGATTTCCACTCTGGCCGTCGGCGGCACCTCTCTATTGATCGTGGTTTCCGTGGTGATTGAAACAATTCAGCAGATTCAAGCACAGCTGGTGATGAGGGATTACGAGGAGATTTGAGTTGAGAGATATAAGCTCTAATCCTGCTTTTAGCGAAGCGCTTTACCTGCCTTTTTCTGCGTTGCGCTGGCCATAATAAATATTTTGTGATAAAATTTATCTGCTAAGCATTATTATATGTCTTTTACGCCCAAAAGGTTTATTTTTTTAGGCCCGCAGGGGTCTGGCAAGGGAACGCAAGCCAAGATGCTGGCTGATTTCCTGAATATTGCGCACATTTCCACTGGCGAGATTTTTAGAGCAGCCGTTGACCAAGACACAATTCTTGGCAAACGCATCGCCGCCGGACTGGCCTCAGGTAAATTAATTTTAGACGACGACACCAATACTTTGGTGGCCGATCGTTTGTCTGCCGTTGACGTCCAAAACGGTTTTGTTCTTGATGGCTACCCGAGGACGCTGAATCAAGCAACTTTTTTAGAGAAGACATCTGCCCCTCAAAAAACAATTTTATTGGAATTATCGGACGCCGAGGCGATTAAAAGATTAATGGGTCGTATGAATTGTTCTAAATGCGGCACTGTTTTTCATGAATTTTATAAACGTCCGAAAACGGATGAGGCCTGCGACAGTTGCGGCGGCGATCTTGTTAAGCGGCGCGATGACACGGAAGAAAGCATTGCCGAGCGCTTAAGATTGTATCATCAGGAAACTGAGCCCATCATCGCTTTCTATGAAAATTCAGGGCGGTTGGTCAGGGTGGATGGGCGGCCCGGCATTGCCGAAGTGCATGTTGCTGTCAAGCGGGCGCTTAACTTGTGATTTATAATAGTGAAGAAATCGCCATTCTTCGCGAGGGCGGCCAGAAGTTAGCTCAAGTTCTGCGGGAGGTGGCCGGTCAAATTAGGCCGGGGGTAACCACGGCCGAGCTTGATGCCCTGGCCGAGAAGCAAATTAAAAATTTTGGCGGCGCGCCGTCATTTCTAGGTTATATGGGCAACCTCGCCGCCACGCCGTTTCCCTCAACTTTGTGTACATCAATTAACGGTGAGGTTGTGCACGCGCCCGCCGTGCCGGCCAGAACCTTAAAGGATGGCGATATTATTGGTCTTGATATTGGCATGCGCTACCCTTCTAAAAGCGGACTATGCACCGATATGGCGGTGACGGTTGGCGTTGGCAAAATTTTCAAAGAAGCGGCTAATCTTATTCGCGTCACCAAAGAGGCGCTTGATCTTGGCACAAGCAAAGCTAGGGCCGGCGTTTGCGTGCGCGATATTGGCGAGGCGATTCAGCGTCATGTTGAAGCGGCTGGTTACAGCGTGGTTAGAGATTTAACTGGACATGGGGTTGGGAGAGCAGTGCATGAGGAGCCGGAGATCCCAAATTTTGCGGTGCCTGGGCCAATTGGGGATAGGCGCCTGGAAGCGGGCATGGTCATTGCCATTGAGCCAATGGTTAATGCCGGTTCGGTGGCGGTAAAAACAAAGCATGATCATTGGACAGTAGAAACGCATGATCGCAGTTTGTCAGCGCACTTTGAACACACAGTGGCAGTTACTAAAAATGGGCCATTGGTTTTAACATTACCATGACCCCCTACAACTAGCGTGGCATACTTAGTTTGCAAATTTTTCTATGACGATGACCAACAGGCGGCGAATTAAAAAAATTGACCTAGGCTCGGCTAGTGTGGGGGTAAATGTTTTAGGCATTGACTATGGTCGGGCGCACAAGGGTCTCGCCATTGGTGACATGGACATCAAAACGGCCATGCCCTTGAAAACTTTTGATTATTTGTCAAACGCCGATTTTTTCGCCGCCCTTCGCAAAATAGTTTCGTCTTATAATGTTCACTTAATAGTCGTCGGTGTGCCTGTCACCTGGCCCGAAGACAGAAGCCGCCCGGGCATGCGCGAAGAAGCCGAGAAGTTTGCCAAACAGATTAACCAAGAGCTTGCGGCGCGGGTTGAATTAGTGGATGAGAGATTTACCAGCGAGGCCGCGGCGAAATTAAAACGAGAAAATATTGATGGCGACGAACACGCCCTCTCCGCCATGTTGATTCTGCAGTCATACTTTGATCGTCCAAAGAGAGGCGGC
>MGEP01000039.1:18029-18788 GCA_001791425.1 Candidatus Uhrbacteria bacterium RIFCSPLOWO2_02_FULL_48_12 | reverse complement strand
TGATATTTGTGATTTATCGACCCAAGGCCGATCCGCCTTGGGCGGGGATATTGTGATTTGTTTAGAAATTTCCGCCCGAGGCGGATCGGCCTTGGGCTGAAGAGATTAGGGCTTAGCGTTTAAATCAAATGACCTTCAATGTCACAGCCTTAATACTTCGTCAGGAAGATTGGCGCGAAACTGATGCCTGGGTGACAATGTATACTCGCGAACGCGGTAAGATAGAGGCCTTGGCCAAGGGGCTGCGTAAAATAGAAAGCAAGCTGGCGAGCCATTTGGAGCCATTTATGACCGCTGAAATTTTTTTAGCCCAGGGTCGTCATTGGCCAATTGTGGCGGGCAGTATCGTGGAACAGGCGCGGTTAGGTTTGCGTGATAATTTTGATCGTCTTAGCTTGGCTGGTGCTATCGCGCGCCTGGCTGATTTGATGACGCCGCTGGAAAGCCGCGATGACAATATCTACGATGTTTTAGACGAAACCTTAGCTATCATTGAGTCTAATCATTTGAAACAATCGGCGGGAGAACTATTGCTTCATCTTTTCGCTTGGAAACTATTGGTGTTCTCTGGTTATCATCCGGAATTAAAATTTTGTCTTCGCTGCAAACGAAACTCTATTATCGGCGAAGCGTATCTTGATATTAGGCGCGGCGGGGCAATTCATGAATCATGTATTTATCGTGAAGCTCCACGACTTTACCCCGCCCCGCCGCGGCGGGGCGGCCTCCACAGGGATTGGGGGAGTGAAACCCCGCCCC
>MGEP01000039.1:0-18001 GCA_001791425.1 Candidatus Uhrbacteria bacterium RIFCSPLOWO2_02_FULL_48_12 | reverse complement strand
ATAGGTCAGGCGGCTCTGAGGGGGCTCTCATACATGGCCACGGCGTCAATCCGCGATGCCTTGCGTCTTCGCGGTACTGACAAATCTTTCCGGCAAATTAATAGAGCGATTGCTCTGTTTGTTGAGGAGAGGTATGAACAGCCGATTAGTTTTATTAATGCACAACAATAGAGAATTTAATTTAAACTAATTTTGGGGCCAAGGGATGAACTATTGACTCTTTACGCCGGAGCTTGTTTTTACTATACTATACGCATGTTTAGAACGCATGAGGTGAAAGATCTTCCGTCAGTGGAGATTGGTACAAAAGTCACACTGGCCGGCTGGGTACATCGGCGCCGTGACCACGGCCCGCTTATTTTTATTGATTTAAGGAACCGCCGCGACCTTGTGCAGGTCGTTATTCGCGAGAAGGATTTTTCAGCGACTGAACAGGAGGGTTTAAAAGAGGCCATTCGTCCTGAAACCGTGGTGCAAATTCAGGGCACAATTCAAGCGCGCAAACCCGGCAACGAAAATCCCAATATTGCTACTGGCAAAATAGAGGTCATTGCGGAGAAAGTAGTCATTATCAATAGCGCCGCGACGCCGCCCTTTGTGCTGGACGATCCGTCGGTCGTCGTGGGCGAAGACATTAGAATGAAATACCGTTATCTGGATCTACGCCGCGAGCGTCTGCAAAAAAATTTGTTACTGCGCCATGAGGTGGTGCGAGCCATGCGGCAATATCTCATAGTGCGTGATTTTATTGAGATAGAAACGCCATATCTTAGCAAATCAACGCCGGAAGGGGCGCGTGATTATCTTGTGCCCTCCCGTTTTCAGCCGGGTAAATTTTACGCCCTGCCGCAGTCTCCCCAGCAATACAAGCAGCTGCTCATGGTCGCAGGTTTGGAAAAGTATTTTCAGATAGTGCGTTGTTTCAGAGATGAAGACACGCGCGGCGATCGTCAGCCGGAATTCACTCAACTGGATATTGAAATGTCTTTTGTTGAGCAGGAAGATATTTTAAAATTAATTGAAGAAATGTATATTCATCTTGTCAAAACAGTGACTCCCGAGAAGCATATAACCTTCCAGCCCTTTAAAAGATTGTCCTCTGCCGAGGCCATGTCTAAGTACGGCACGGATAAGCCGGATCTGCGGGAAAATAAGGAAGATCCAAATGAGCTCGCTTTTGCTTTTATATTAGATTTTCCCATGTTTGAGAAAAAGGACGACGGCAGTTTGGGCGCTGTGCATCACCCTTTTACGCGGCCGCGCGTGAATAACGTTGAGGAACTGAAAATCACTGATCCGTTGGCTGTTTTGGCCGAGCAATATGATTTTGTTTTGAATGGTTATGAGATCGGCGGCGGCAGTATGCGTACGCATGATCCAAAAATGCTTCAGGCCGTATTTGAAATCCTTGGCCATTCACCGGATGACGTGCAGGCTCAATTCGGACATCTCTTAGAGGCCTTCCGCTATGGCGTGCCGCCACACGGCGGGATCGCGCCCGGGATTGATCGCTTTGTTATGATTCTTGCCAATGAGCCGAATATTCGCGAGGTCATTGCTTTTCCTAAAACTGGCGATGGTCGGGATTTGATGATGGATGCTCCTAGTTCAATTAGCGAGCAGCAGATCAAAGAGCTTCACTTACGGATTATTAAATAACTTTTGAATTCTGCCTTTTGAATTTTGAATTATTCATCATGATTCCCAAAAAACTTCAAACCTATCTTAACAAAACTGCGGTGGCGGCAGAGGCCGTTGTCCACCGCACGGTTTACACGGCTTATGATCTCGCGCAAACCACAGGTATTAAACTGGAGCAAATTGCTAAAACCATTTTGGTGAAGGTTGAGCCGCCATATGGCGAGAAAAAGGATAAACACATCATCGCGGTTTTGCCGGCCTCGCATCAGCTTGATTTGAAAAAATTACAAGGGATTCTTAAAGCGAAAAAACTTAGCATTGCGGACGAGCGCGTCATGTCTAAATTATTTAAAATTAAAGCCGGAGCGATAACCCCTTTTAGCGCCAGGCACAGCAGCACGCCAGTATTTATTGACAAAACTTTGCTCAAAGCCAAAAAAATAATGGCGAGAAGCGGCAGTTTTACCGATTCGCTATTTTTGAAGCCCAAAGATTTTATCAAAGTTTCCGGCGGCTCATTGGCCAGTTTTGCCAAGAAGGTCATTGGTAAAAAGTAGAATAAGTGAAAAATAACTCATGTATAGATTTAAGCTTGAAAAATTTGAAGGGCCGCTAGACCTCCTGCTTCAGCTTATAGAGAAGCAGGAGTTGAATATTACCGATGTTTCACTGGCGGCCGTAACCGAGCAGTATTTGAATTATTTGGCCGAGCGTCAGGATTTACCTCCCGAGGAGTTGGCTGATTTTTTGGTGGTAGCCGCTAAATTGCTTCTTTTAAAATCGCGAATTCTTCTGCCTGATCTGTTCGTGGACGACGAAGATGAAATGGCGGGCGGGCTAGCCAAACAGCTGGAAATTTACAGGCGTTATGTTGAAGCCGGTCGAGAGCTCGCTCGGCGTTTGCACCGTCGTCATTTTTCTTATGCTCGCGAGCGCTTGCCAGTGGCGGAAACAGTGACTTTTAGCCCGCCGCCTAGTCTCACTGGCGACGCCTTGCGTCAGGTATTTATTAAAGTTTTAGAAAACCTTAAAGAATTTGTGCGGCCAATGCCGGAGCTGATCACGAGAACGGTCAGCTTGCAAGAGAGAATTTCGGTTCTTAGGCGGTTATTGGAGGGCGGGCCAGAAGTTAACTTCCAAAAAATTTTAGAAGACGCCCAAAGCCGTATGGAGATTATTGTTAGCTTTCTTGCCATTCTTGAATTGATTAAACAGCGCTGCGTTGTGGCCCGCCAAGACGGCCATGGCGCAAGCATTGTTTTGGTGCGGACTTCCGAAGACGCGCTCGTTAGTTTATAATTTTGTCTGCGCTTTACATGTCAGTATTCCTGATTAATAATTTATCACCGTGCCAATGTCATCACTAAAAAATAATCTTGAAGCCATTCTTTTTATTTCACCGCGACCCTTACCTGTCCGTCGTTTGGCGTCAATCTTGGGAGCGGACGAAAAAACGGTTCAAGAGTCTTTGTCCGAGCTTATAGAAGACTATGCCGCGCGTCATGGTGGAGTCATTATTGCCGAACACGAGGGTGAGGTGCAGATGGTGACCAGCGTTGGCGCCAGCGCCTTAGTACAGAAGTTCCTCAAAGATGAAACAACCGGTGAATTGACCAAGCCATCACTTGAGGCCTTGACTATCATTGCCTACCGCGGCCCGATCACGCGGTCTGATTTGGAAAAAATTCGCGGCGTTAACTGCAGTATCATTTTAAGAAATTTGATGATGCGCGGATTGGTTGAGGCCCGCGAAGATAAAAAGAAATTGGTAACTTACTACATAATTTCCATGGATTTTTTAAGGTTCCTTGGTCTAGGGCGCGTCTTTGAATTGCCGCAATATGAAATCCTGCATGGCGCCGAAGTGGTACAGCAATTTTTAAGCCAGGAAGAGCCGAGTGACGGAGCTGATTTATGAATTTTAGTGTCCGAAAAATGCCATGGTTTTTGGGCCTGGCCGTTGGTTTATTGGTGACCGCTGGCAATATTGCTTATTTTGTGCAATCTTTCCCCGGGCTCGCGGCCGAGCCAGACAGTGTTATTCTAAATGATCATTTACCGGTTCAGCGCGACGTTTATCGGGTAAAACCGCCCGATTTTATAGCTGCTCTTAATTTAGGCAGTGCTGATCTTAGCATTAACAATCTGAGGCCGCTACCATTGCTGCATTATCGCTCAAATGATGTCTTGCCCCTGGCGAGTTTGACCAAACTTATGAGTGCCTTGGTTATTCTTGAGGCCAGACCAGACTGGTCCCTCGTCATTACTATTAAGAGTGAAGATAAAAGGGGAGGGGCTAAGCCCAGAATATTTCCGGGAGAGAATATTAGTATTGGCGATCTTTGGCGGCTGATGCTGGTTGGGTCAGACAATGACGCAACCATGGCTCTTGTTCGCGGTCTTAACCTTGACGAAACCGAGTTTGTGAAGCGTATGAATCAGCGCGCTTTAGAATTTGGTTTGGTGAGTACAAAATTTGTTGAACCAACCGGGCTCTTGCCAGACAATGTTTCCACGGCTCGTGAATTCGCGGTGATTGCCCGTGCCGCTCTGTTTGAGCCGCGTATATCGGAAGCATTGTCTCTGCCCTCCACAGACATTAAGGTTAACGGCGAGAGCCGCAAAATATTCAGCAGTGACCAGCAGTTTAAAAGTTTTCGTGACGCTCGTCGTGACGGGTGGGCATATGTAACCGGCAAAACCGGTCATCTTGACGAGGCTGGTTATAATGTTGCCTTGCTTGCCCGCCAGGATAATGGCGTGGAGATTCTGGCGGTGCTGTTGGGCAGTTCAACTCTGGAAAATCGGGTGGTGGCGGCTGATAAACTCTTAGCCTGGGCTTTCGCCCACGCACCACAGACCGTCCAACAATGATTATTTCAGTAATTTTATTAAAGAGCCCCCTTAAAATACTCAATTATGGGCAAAACTAGTCCTCGGACGGGTCTGGGTACGGGGTTAACCCAAGCCGCTCTGGCGCCCTAACCTAAAAATTTGATATAGTTGATAGAGTGCAATAGAACTCTACTTTTATGGATAGACCATTCGTTATTGGCAACTGGAAAATGAACTTGTCGCTGTCCAAGAGCGCAGCCTTGGCGCGCGCGATGGCTGAGGAAAAACCGCCCGAGCGGGCAACCGTCGTACTCTGCCCTTCGTTTCCATTTATTGCGGCGGTGGCTGAAACCGTGGAGGGGACCCATATCAAGGTTGGCGCGCAAAATGCTGCCGCTGAAGAAAAAGGCGCCTATACCGGTGAAGTATCAGCCGGCATGCTCAAAGAATTGGGATGCCACTATGTTATTATTGGTCATTCTGAGCGCCGTCAGCACGCTGGTGAGAACAACGAAATGATTAAAAGGAAACTTACGCTCGCCAATCATTATGGTCTTGTTCCCATACTTTGCGTTGGCGAAAAAATGGAAGAGCGTCAAACCGGACAGTGGGAAAATGTTATAGCTCACCAGCTCACAGTGGCGGAGGGACTGCCTCTGGCCGCTAACTTTTTGATTGTCGCTTATGAGCCAGTGTGGGCTATTGGTTCCGGGCAAACAGTCAGCTCTGATGACGCACGTTTGGCCGCCAGAACAATTCGTGCTCTGCTCTTAGAATTACTGGGCGCCACGGTCAGTCAGAAACAATGCGCTGTTATTTACGGCGGCAGTGTCACAGCCGCCAACGTCAAAATGTTTGTCGGTCAAGATTTGATGGATGGGGTGCTGGTCGGCGCAAGCAGTATTGATGCTCACGAATTTCTTGGCATAATTAATGCCTTAAATAAATAATAAGGGTATGCTTTTTAATATTTTGCCGGTTTTGCTGATTTTCGCGGCGGTGGCCGTCATGATCATTGTCATTGTTCGTCGCTTGCCGGAAATTACGGCAATTAACACTGACACGATCCCCGAAGCGCGATCAGCAGAGGTAAAGCGTCAGTTGCTTGTTCAGCGCTTGGAGCGAAAATTACGCCGCGGTTTCATGGTTGTCTGGGAAAGCACGACCACCTGGCGCTCATCAGCTAAAGAAAAAACAGCGGCTTTGTACCAAAAACTCTGCGCCCTGGAAGATCATTATCGCCGGCCCCCAGGAACGGCGGTCGGCGAACAACCACCATCTGTTAGTTCCATGCCGACTGATCCGGCCGGGCAATTGGTATGGCGGGCCGATCAAGAGAGGCATAGCGGCCGCTGGTCAGAAGCTGAACAGCTTTACCTTGAGGCCGTTCGTCTTGATCATCATTGCGTTGATGCTTATCTTGGTCTAGGGTTAATATACCGAGCACAGCGTCAATACAAAGAGGCAGTAGAAGCGCTTTCTTATGCTAAAAAACTGCGCGAAGATATGGCGACAACAGTAGCTTTTGGCGAAGCGTGTTTAGAGGCTGGTCGTCCGGCCGACGCCCTTAGCGCTTTTCAAGCCGCCGTAAAGTCAGAACCGTCCAACGAGCACTATCTTGGCCGTTTGCTAGAGGCCGCTATACTGCTAAGAAAAAAGCAGTTAGCCGCTGCAACCTTAGTTCAACTTACCAAGCTGAATTCGGAGTATCCAAAGTTGGTGGAATTTAAACAACGAATTGCGGCCATACCGTCAAAACAGCGCAGAATTGAATGATCGGCATAATGTATTTTTTTATTTGATAAAATTACAACAATAAGGTATTCTGAACGCTTGATAGATTTATGCCGACGTAGCTCAGAGGTAGAGCAACTCCATGGTAAGGAGTAGGTCGTGAGTTCAATTCTCACCGTCGGCTTTGGCGTGGTGAAGTAGAGGATATTTTATAGCAATGAGTCTGTCGTGGGTTTCCGCCAGAGGCGGATCCGCCCCAGGCGGAGAATCCACTTAATTGATATTATGTATTATATTTATGTATTAAAAAGTATAATGCATGGCAATAGATACATCGGCAGTACCGATAATATTGAAGCAAGAGTTAATCGGCACAACAAGGGGAAGAGCAAGTATACAAAAGGTCGGAGACCATGGCGTCTAGTATATTCAGAGGAGTATAATACTAGGAGAGAAGCAATGGCGCGCGAGAAGATCTTAAAATCTGGACAAGGGAGAAAGTGGTTAGACGAAATTTTAGCAAAAACTCATCATGGGTGGGTACCGAAGCGGTCAAACGGGCCTGACTGTAAATCAGGTGGCCTTGTGCCTTCGTAGGTTCGAATCCTACTCCACCCACCATAGTGAGCATCACGGCCTAGCCGTGATGTGTGTAATGTCAGTCAGCCCCGCCGAGCGGGGCCACCAGGGATAATTTTTGCTCCCTTAGCTTACGACGAAGGCGGAGCGTAGCCCCGCACCTTTCTTGAGCCATGGTAGCTCAATTGGTACCCGCCGCAAGCTTCGCAAGCAGGCGGGCGGGGAGCAACTGTTTTGCCTGCCCGCCGTATGCCCACGTAGCTCAATTGGCAGAGCAATGCTTTTGTAAAGCATAGGTTGTCGGTTCGACCCCGACCGTGGGCTTTGGCAGGCGGGTAAACAGACAGTAGGTCGCCCCGCAAGGCGGGGCCCTCGGCTCCACAAGAGTAATGGTGCGGGGTAAAGTTGGAGGTTCGATCCCTCTCCCTGGCTTTGGAAAGGTGCGGGATAAACAGTAGGTCTGCCCCGTACCAAGCAAAGCTTTGGTGTGGGGTCGCATCCTAGGAGCGGCACCATTGACACATTTTTAAATTTCCTGTATTCTCCTGTGCATTATGTTATACGTTATAAGTTTTTCCGCCAAAGGCGGATCCGCCTCTGGCGGAGAATTTTGAATTAATTATAGTATGTCACAAGACAATCTAATAAAAATGGAATGCGGTTCGTGCAAGCGCACGAATTATCACAGTTTCAAGAATAAAAAGAAATTGAAGAATCGCCTTGAACTAAAAAAACATTGTCCATGGTGCGGCAAACACACGGTGCATAAGGAAACAAAATAGCCAATAGCAAATGGCCAATAGTAGAAGTGCTCATAAAGCGAATTCGCGCGTTTAAGAATTCGTTCAAGAGCCATTAGTTAATTAAGGGGGCGTGGTGAAGTGGTATCATGAACGACTCCAAATCGCTCGTCGTGGGTTCGATTCCTACCGCCCCTGCCAAAAATTCCCGACCGCTTTATGCGGTAGGGAATTTTTTGATAGGACTGGGATTAGGAATTGAACGGGCAGCAGTGAGGCGAAGCCGAGACGCCGACGAACGCGAGCGAGCGCAGCGTTCGGCGCTGCCCAGGACAGAACACGAAGTGCGACGAGAATTCCTACCGCCCCTGCCAAAAATTCCAGACCGCTTTGTGCGGTGCGGGAATTTTTTGTGTTCGGGGTTTTAGACCGCCGCTATATTAGCTTCTTCTTGAAAATAAGTTTCATCAGCCGCTTCGTGTTGAGTAATCAATAAATACACAAAGAGGAAAGTGGCGGCGTATAAAATCCTGAAAACCACCAATGTCCAGTCGTTTACCAGACCACTTTGCTCCAAGATACCAAGAGCGAGATAAATAACTATGGCTAAAGAGTACAGAGCCCTATAAAATGTTTGGCGGATATGACTTTTACGCCATTGATTAAGATGGATGATGATGTCATAAATCAGCAGTGCCAAAAGAAGGCCCCCTTCCACATTGAAGATAATTAATGATCCGGTGTTGATGATTGTTTCGGCGGAAAAAAAAGTAATTTCTTGGGCGATGAGGCCGCCGGGCTGTAGAATTAACCATAATGCCGTGGCTATTGGCAGTATTGATGCTAATCCCATGGCGCCGGCTAACCATTGATCATTGAATACCCTTAAGCCGATATAATAAATAAGAGGAAGCCCGCCAAGGAAGACGGCGAATTGCAAAAGAATATCAAAATAGTGCGGCCATTGACCAGTACTGCCAAAACCAATGAATAAATAACGTATAGACAAGGGAATCCACACCAGGGCCGTAAAGAACCAAAACCAGGCATAAGCTCTCATGGTAGAATGAAGTTTACGGTAACGCTTAAATAAAAAGAAAACAAGAGCAATGGCCGCGGCGGCCACAATGCCGCTGACAAACGCGTTAAATATAATACCAATGCTGAAAGTGGATGATTCCATAATTTAATTATATCACAAAACAGAGATTGACTTCTATGGGGTTGACAATATCGGCGGTGGCGGGGTATATTTAGTTAGACAGTCTAATAATTATATAGTCAAACCAAATTTATATTATGTCATCGTCTAACATTGATTATTTAATATCGTTAATATTCAAAACCGGAAGAATCATCAGAGAAGGAGTGAAACAGCGTGAACGGATTAATCCTTTCTCGGTCCTACAGCTTGAAACACTGCAGTATGTAGCTGACCATCACAACCCGACAATGAATGACGTCGCTCGCTATCTTTCCATTACGCCGCCTTCGGCGACCTCGCTCATTACGGTTGTGGTTCGGGCCGGTTATTTGGAGCGCCTACACGACGAAACAGATCGTCGGAAAGTGCGTTTGCTGGTGACGAGTCGCGGGCATCGGGCGATTGATCAAGGCGCTCATCGGATGTCAACGCAGATGAGAGGAGTTTTCAAACACCTAAGCGCCAAAGAGCAAAGGGATTTGATACGTATCCTTGATAAACTTTCCAAGATTTATCATAAATAATTTACTCATTATATGTCTAAATTTATAACAAAAAAGAAGCTCATAATTTTAATAATATTAATATTAGTTATTTTTTTTAGCTGGTACTGGTTTTATGGCCGGTCGGTTCAGCCGACTTATGAGTGGCTCGCAGCCGAACGCCGTTCGGTGCGGCAGGAGGTCAGCGTTACCGGACGAGTAAAGCCGGCCGAAGACGTGAATTTAGCTTTTGAGCGCGGTGGGAAAGTTGCCAAGATCAATGTTAAAATTGGCGATATGGTAGCAATGGGGCAGGCCTTGGTTGAGCTTGATCAAAGCGAGCTGGTGGCCGACTTAAAAAAGGCCGCGGCGGCTTTGAAAAGCGCCGAAGCAAGCCGCGCTCAATACGAAGCGGCTCTGGAAGCGCAAAGAGCAAAACTCGATGAGCTGAAGCGCGGTACCAGGCCAGAAGAGCTGGCTGTCGCTGAAACAAAAGTTTTAAGCGCTAAACAAATTTTGGCTGATGCTGAAAATGACCTCGCCAATATTGAACACCAGGCTGATATTGATTTGACGAATCTGTATTTGAGTGTGCCCAATATTTTAAATGATGGTCTGGTTAAAGCAGAAGATGCGGTGATTAAACAGACGGATGAATTTTTTTCCGACGATAACACTAACCCGCGCTTGTCTTTCGTGACCGCTAACTCACAGGCGCAAATTGACGTTGAGCGTCAGCGTTTGGAGATGACGACGATGCTGGCATCTTTTCGGGCTGACTTGGATTCACTAACAGCCGGTAGAGCAGAACTTGACGCGGCTCTGGCCAGAGCCATGTCCAGACTGACTTCGTCAAGAGATTTTTTAACGCGTTTAACTGATACAGTTAATACCTCAACCAGTTTGTCTCAAGCCACCGTCACTGCTTATAAGGGGTATCTGAATACGGCCC
This sequence comes from Candidatus Uhrbacteria bacterium RIFCSPLOWO2_02_FULL_48_12, assembly GCA_001791425.1. Lineage (GTDB taxonomy): Bacteria > Patescibacteriota > Patescibacteriia > GWA2-46-9 > GWA2-46-9 > GWA2-46-9. The sequence goes on along the minus strand of MGEP01000039.1, from coordinate 7,834 downwards.
GTACTAATGTAAATACGGCAATTACCAGTGTGAGCGGACAACAGCAGTCAATCGCAAGCCAGAAAGCGGTCAACAAAGACTCTATTGATACGTCTCGCGCTAAAGTCAGCCAGTCTCAAAATTCTCTTTCCTTGGCCGAAAATGAATTAGCTCTTAAACGTGCCGGTCCAACCGTTGAACAGCTGAAGGCCAAAGAAGCAGAGGTTCGTCAGGCCGAAGCAAACCTGCGCACGCAGGGGGCGGCGGTGTCGCAGGCCTCTGCCGCCGTGGATAATTTGCAGGCCCAGTTAAACAAAACCGTGTTGAACTCGCCAATCAACGGCGTTGTCACTAAACAGGAAGCCAAAGCGGGGGAGATTATCACGGCCAGTGTTCCGTTTGTCTCCGTCATTTCATCTGTTAATTTTGCCATTGAAGCCGATGTGCCGGAGGCCGATATTGCCAAAATAAGTGTTGGCGCTCTGGCTGATGTTACGCTGGACGCCTATGGCGATGACCTCATTTTTAAAGCCGAGGTGTCAGCTATTGATCCGGCCGAAAAGATTATTGAGGGGGTGGCCACCTACAAAATTACTCTGCAGTTCTCTAACGGTGACGGCCGGATAAAATCAGGAATGACCGCCAATATTGATGTGGCGGGTGAGCGGCGTGATAATGTTCTGGCTATTCCTCAAAGAACGATGGCGGTCAAAAACGGTCAAAAGACAGTTCAGGTATTGAACGACGATTCAACCATTCGTGAGGTGGCCGTTAGGACTGGTTTAAAGGGTTCTGACGGCTACATTGAAATCGTGGAGGGCTTGAGAGAAGGAGACAAAGTAATCACGGCTGCCAAAGCAAAATAGCGGATACTGCAACACGCCATGGCACTCATTGAAGTAAAAAATTTAGAGAAGACATATTACAGCGAAGGGGTGCCGACTCCGGTATTGCATGGCCTGACATTTTCAGTGGAGTCCGGAGAATTTGTCGCCATCATGGGTCCGTCCGGCTCCGGCAAATCAACTCTTCTCCATATTTTAGGTTTTCTTGATGACCCTACCGGCGGCCAGTACATGTTTGAGGGCAAAACAGTTGAGGAGTATTCTTCTTCTGAACTAGCCCATGTCAGGAACGCCCGTATGGGTTTTGTTTTTCAGGCCTTCAATTTATTGCCGCGCATGGCTGTTTTAGAAAACGTTAAACTGCCGCTCCTTTATTCTAATATATCACCCAGAGAGTGGGATCAGAGAGCCTGCTTGGCTTTGGAGGCGGTCGGTTTATCTCATCGCTTGAGTTTTGAGCCGTCCCAGCTTTCCGGCGGCGAAAAACAGCGCGTGGCCATTGCCAGATCATTGGTGACCAATCCATCGGTTATTTTTGCTGATGAGCCGACCGGCAATCTTGATTCACGCTCCGGTCAGGCAGTGATGGAGATTTTGGAGCGGCTGAACACCGTAGACAAGCATACAATTATTCTAATTACCCATGAGACTTATACGGCCGAACATGCCGCGCGTATTATTAATATTAAAGATGGTTTTATAGAGAGCGATCAAAGGGTTGATCATCGTTTGAACGCTCATGACAATTTTAAAAAATGATTCACCCGCCTAATTTTTCACCCGCCAAAATTTTTGTTATGTACTATGTTTATGTGTTAAAAAGTGATAAAGATGCGAAGTTATACACTGGTTGTACCAGTGATTTACAAAGACGTTTTTTTCTTCACAACACAGGAAAAGTTCCATCAACAAATGGGCGCACACCACTAAAGCTTGTTTACTATGAGGCGTTTCTTGATCAGAATGATGCTTTTGTTAGAGAAAAGTGGCTAAAAACTGGTTGGGGTCGAAATCAGTTACAGAAACTATTGCATAATTATTTTAAAAATTTAGGCGGGTAAATGACCTTGCTATATAGCGTTAAAACGTCTTTTAGAGGATTGCGCATTAATAAATCGCGCTCGGCTCTGACTATTCTTGGTATTGTTATTGGCGTTGGGGCCATTATCATCGTTGTGGCGCTTGGCCATGGCGCTCAGGATTTAATTTTGAATCAAATTCGCGGTATCGGTTCAAAAACTATTGCTGTTGTTCCGGGGCGTCATCCAAAAGGGCCAAGTGATGTCGTGCAGACATTTAGCGATTCATTGAAAGAGCGCGATCTTAAGGCATTAAAACAGAAATCTAACGTGCCTTATGCCGAGGATGTGATGCCGATTGTTTTCGGCGGCGTGAGCGGCGAGTATCAAGGGGAGACCTACTGGTTTACGATTTTTGGAGGCACCGAGCAAATGGCTAAGCAATTTGATATTTCTCCCGATCGCGGCGCGTTTATCACGCCGGAAGACGTCACTGGTCGGGCCGAGGCGATTGTCATTGGCGCCAAAGTGAAGCAGGAGCTGTTTGGCGAGATGGATCCGATTGGCCAAAAAATAAAAATTAAGGGTCGGAACTTTCGCATTATTGGCACCATGCCGAGCAAGGGGCAGTTGGCTTTTTTTAATCTTGACGAGGTAGGCATCATGCCCTATACCACGGCCCAGCAGTATGTTTTTGGCATTAAACATTATAATCGCATTATTGTGAGCGCGGCCTCCGAGGAGTTGATCCCGGCGACGGTCGCTGATATTAAACAGACTTTGCGCGATAACCACGGTATTACCGATCCAGCCAAAGATGATTTTTTTACGGAGACGCAAGGAGAAGCCATTGAGCAAGTGAGCGTCATAACTAACATTTTGACTTTGTTTCTGGCCTCGGTGGCCGCTATTTCGCTTGTGGTGGGAGGAATTGGGATTATGAATATAATGCTGGTTTCTGTAACCGAGCGAACGCGCGAGATCGGCTTGCGCAAGGCCGTGGGAGCGACCGAAGGGAACATCATGACGCAGTTTCTTCTGGAAGCGATAATGCTAACAGTGAGCGGCGGGGTCATCGGTATTATCCTCGGCTCCCTCCTTTCATTTGTAACCGCCCTGGCGCTTTCCAGAGTGTATTCTCTTGATTGGACTTTTTCTTTTCCTTTGTCAGCGGCTTTACTCGGGTTTGGCGTGTCCGCCACGGTGGGTCTTATATTTGGACTTTATCCGGCTAGACAAGCGGCCAAGAAAAATCCTATTGAAGCTCTGCGCTATGAGTAGATCCCGTTAGAAATTCCCTCGGGGTATTCCAACACCCGCAGGTATGGTTCCAAGTGGTAACCCACGTCGCAGAGGGGCGGGATATTATTTCTAACGGGATAAATAAAAAAATTTTTCTATAACCCAAACAAGGCCGTCATTCTTGACGAGCGAGAGCAAGGGCAAGGGCAAGGAAAGCCACTCGGACAGTATGTTCAAGATCGTTTGCGCAGTCGGTGGCTAAATGCTGGCGCCAGCCGCTGCAGATATGGCGGAGAGAACCGATTTCAAAGAGGAGTTCAAGATCGCGAGAGGTGGGCATATAACGTGAATTTATATAAATATAATTTGCGATAAACTATTATTTCAATTGGTCGGGGCACTGGGAATTGTCAGCCCGGGGATGGTCCGCCTAGGAGGAAACCCAGTCTACACCCTCCTTCACCCAGCACCTTTCCTAAATCGGGGTAGGCGGGATCGAACCGCCGATCTCACGGTCCCGAACCGTGCGCGATACCACTTCGCTATACCCCGGTACAAGAAAGGTGCAGGGCGGGCCGAGCGTTACCAGCTACGCTACACCTCGCCATGTTTTAGTTATACGTCCATTATTGTAAAAGATGCAACGAATGATGTCGAGCTTCAATGATTAGACCATGAATGTGATGATCCCCCGAATCTAATGTAAATAGATCGAGGGATCACGGCTCCGTGTTTGTCATGGCCTCCCCCTCTGTATCCAGCGCTTTTTCCAACCTCGAGTTTCAACCAGAATCTCAACACGATGGACCATGCAAACGTATCTTAGCGGTTCGGGATACGTTTGCAGCCAGACGTTACGACGCGAGTCGCAAGCTGGACACTTGGGGTTGCCGTTGAGTCGGAGAGTCAACTCCTTAAATGGCCCGCCGTATTGAATAAAACGACGGAAGCATTTTTTGATTGACCAACGGCGCCAGCCACTGGCGGCATGGTCTTCCATGCACGGAGCTTGGGCACCATTCATTTTTATCCCTCCTTTTTGGCCTGGTTGGCCGATGATATGGCCGAGGCATTCTACCTTGATTACGGACCCATGTCTAGGGCTACACCTAGAGTAAATTTAAGGGTAAAATAGGGTAGTATTCCACTAAGCAGTATTTAGTATTTGGCGTATGAGTGATTTATTTGATGCCAAAAACAAAGAGGAAATCCAGCGATCGGCGCCATTGGCCGACAGAATCAGGCCGGAATCATTGTCAAATTTTGTTGGCCAAGAGCACATCGTTGGTGAAGGTAAATTACTTCGTCAAGCCATTGAAGGCGACGAGGTTCCTTCCATAATTCTGTGGGGTCCGCCCGGGTCGGGCAAGACAACGCTGGGGCGTATTATCGCGGCCCTGACCAAGTCGGCTTTTGTCATGTTTCATGCTGTGACTTCAGGCGTGGGGGAGTTGCGGCGCGTTATTGAAGAGGCCGAGGAGCGACGCCGGCTTTACGGCAAACGAACAATTCTTTTTGTTGATGAGATTCACCGCTGGAACAAGGCCCAGCAGGACGCTTTGTTGCCGTATGTGGAAAATGGCATCTTGACGCTTATTGGCGCGACCACTGAAAATCCGTCATTTGAAGTGGTGAGTGCTCTTCTTTCGCGCTGTCGCGTTTTTACTTTGAATAAATTAGACGCCAATAACATTCGCGCCATCATTGAGCGAGCGCTGAAGGATAATGTCCGCGGCTTTGGCCGTTTGGAACTGCGCGTTTCCGAACCCACGATTGATTATTTGAGCCGCGCCTCTCAAGGCGATGCCAGAGTGGCCCTGAACGCTCTGGAACTCGCGGTCGGCGGCGCGGCGCGGCGAAAATCCAAAGACATTACCAAAGAGGATATCACCGAGGCCCTGCAAGCAACTTACTTGAAATACGACAAGGGCGGAGAGGAGCATTACAACATTATATCCGCGCTTCATAAATCGCTTCGCGGCTCTGATGTCAACGCCGCTCTTTATTGGCTTGGCCGGATGCTGGAGGCCGGCGAAGATCCGCTTTATGTAGCGCGCCGACTTGTTCGCTTTGCGAGTGAAGACGTTGGTTTGGCTGATCCTCAAGCATTAACGCTGGCTGTGTCCGGATACCAAGCCACTCACTTTATCGGCCTGCCCGAGTGCAACGTGGTCTTGGCAGAGGTGGTCGCTTATTTAGCGCGTGCTCCCAAGAGCAACGCTCTTTACGAGGCCTATGGAAAAGTTCAAGACGACATCAAAGAATACGGCACCTTGCCCGTGCCGCTCCATATTAGAAACGCGCCGACCCAACTCATGAAGGATTTTGGCTATGGCCGCGGTTACAAATACAATCCAGATTATGCCAAGAGGGGAGAAGAGGTTAGTCAGCAGTATTTGCCGGATGAGCTGAAAGACAAAAAGTATTTAGAATGAATTTAAGCGATTAAACAAGAACAAGGGCCGGCACGCGAAGTACAGGCCCTTGTGAGCGAAAACGGGGGACGTTGGAGTTTTGTTTCAGGCCTCCTTGGCCGTGTCTGTGCCCGGGTCAAAGATCTGAAACAGCTTGTAAGCGACGATAAAGGCGATTGTCATCCAGACAAGCATGACACGGAAAGTGTCCACCTCCCTCATGCCGAGGTTGCGGAGCAGTTCATGTATCTCGCCATAAGCCACTGCAGCCGCGGCTATGACGAATATCGCTATAGCCGTTCGTACCAGATTGCCAAGCGTCATACCGTGCCTCCTTTCCTTCCCTTGTTGATATTGGCCGACAATTTGCTGCCTTCTGTTTTCGCTTGCCTTGATATCTACTCCAGTGTGCTATTCTTATCAATTTCTTAATCTTCCGTCAATAGTCATTATTTGTTATACTGGATACTGCATACTAAATACTCAATGAAATGACCGATGAACGCTGGCAAAAATTAATAGAAACTATGGAGGATGACCATAGAATTGAGTCACGCGCCACCGAAAATCTGGAAGGTCGACCCGGCACCATAGAGAGATTAATTATTAAAACTCCGGTTGGTCGTTTTCGGCTTTCACGCACGACTGAACCCAAACGCTTGGCTGAAAAGGCCCTGTATAGCAAGCGCGGCAGTTCCACGGTTAGAGTTCAGACAATCTACGATGAAACAGAACAGATTCATGTTTTTACCGTTGAGAATTTTTCGCCGGCAACTCAAGAGTGGGTGCGTCTTGATCCGGCTCATTTCACACTATGAACAAACATCCTAAAAAATTCTTATCCAAGTTTGTTCGTCAGCCGCATATTCGGTTGTTTGTTTTCTTGGTCGCGCTTTTTTTGGTTTTGATCGGGGCAATCAAATATACGGCCGAACGCTTGGGTCACGATACGGCCCCAGCACCATGGCGCGAGAACCTTTATCAGAGCGATTTAAATTTAAAAAGTGTTTACGAAACAAAGACCGCGGCCATTGTCCGAAAATTTGCTGCGGAAAACAGCTCGGGAGCCGCTGGCCAGCGCTTAGGGGCGATCGTTAAAGCCAGGCAGGATCTTTTGGATCTAACTGTTCCGCCGGAATATAAGGATTTGCATCTTCAGCTGGTCATTGCTCTTACTCAGCTTGAAGCCGGTTATCAAGGCGACGCTGATAAATTATCAAAAGGCCAGACAATGCTTAGTGAGGCCATTAAGTCACAAGCGTGGCTCAAGTTCTAGTTTCTTCGTTTTGGGTTCTAAGTTCTGTGTTCTAGCCGTTGCCTTAGCCGCTGTTTGTCATATTCACGATTGTTAATTCAGTATTTTCAATTCTTACGATGACCTTGCGCCTCCTGCCACTTTTGAGTTCCTTTGGCATATTAATTATTCTTGGTTTCACTGTTCGCTGGCCAGTTCTCTGGCTGTATTGGCTGGGAGCGGCAATTTTGCTGGCTGTGGCCGCGGGTTTTTTGCTGATTCACCTTGAGCGTTTGAAGGAGCCGGGATTAATTTCCAGCGAGCTCCAAGTTTGGCCTCGCGCCTGGCTGGATTTGCTGCCAACGCCAATATTGTTTTCCGCCGTGGCTATAATTTTAATTTTATTTTTAGAAACAATCACGGCTCGTCAACTGCTCATGATTATGGCCGCCGCGTTAATCGGGTTTTATTGGGAAAACCTGCGCCGTCATATTGAAGCCGAAGATCGTTATCCGGTTCATCATTTAGAGAGCGCTTCTCTTTTGGTGCACGTGGCCGTAGTTTGGCTCTCCGCCGCTGGATTTTTTCGCATACTGCTTGATCCGACTATATTGCCGCCCTTTTTGGCGGCCAACGCTTATGTGATAGCCACCGTTATTATTATACTGGTGGTTTTTCTCTTGGATTATCGGGCTATTTGGCTTAAACGATATACGCCAGAGAATACTTGGCTTTTTTTGGTTGTGGAATCACTGCTGGTCGGTGAGTTTTTTTGGGTTTTGAATTTTTTGCCTTTAAGTCCGGACGTGAAATCATTTTTGTCCGCTTTGCAGTATTATGCGGTGGCGGCTTTGGCTCGCGCGCATTTTGACGGCACTCTTCGGCTGGCTATAGTCAGGCGTTACATTTATTTTATTTTGATTGCCGCCGCCGCGGTTTTGGTTACGGCGAAGTGGCTGGTATAATGCTTTTATGCTTACGAAATTACGAAACTATACGAAAGGTACGAAAACCCCACTTATTCATACGATCAACCAATTTAGTACATTCGTACTATTTCGTACTTTCGTATGGGCTTAGAAAAATGCTTTTATGCTTACG
>MGEP01000038.1:7533-9122 GCA_001791425.1 Candidatus Uhrbacteria bacterium RIFCSPLOWO2_02_FULL_48_12 | reverse complement strand
GGGATGTTGGTTTGCTATCCGCCTAGGGCGAACAGCTTTTGTTTTGACTTAATCTAGCTAACAGTATTCAACTATTAGTAGACCAAGGTTCCGCCGTTGACGGGGTAGCTATCAGACACAGTTGTGTTCGTTATCTGCGTACCGCCCGATGGCGTGTAGTTCCATGTCAACCCACCGGTTGAGCCAGTAGTGCCGTTAATATTGACATTGTAGTTCACGGTTCCTGTTGTGACGGTATTCTTCACACTAGTGGTGTCGGCCTTGACCGTAAGGGGCAAGGTAGCACCAGCGGTGATAGTCTGACTGGCAAGAGGGGTTGAACTAGTGCTGTCGAAGTAAACGTTGAAGCTTTTAACAGACACTGCAGACGTAGTCGTGATAACTGCACCGGTAAGCGAGTAGTTACTCAAGGTCAAATTTCGGCTAGCGACCGCACCGGTACACGCTGTACCAGCGACGTTAGCCGTAACTTTTGCCGTGAAGTAATTAGTAGCGCTCAAGAATACCACAATCGAGTCATTGACACTAATGTGGGTTGCCGCCTCTGTCACGCCAGCCGCACCAATGTTTAGTTCATCGACAGCGGAAGGAGCAGCGGAACAAAGGTTAAGCGCTGAACCGTTGAGCGCGAAACCTCCTGCGCCGGTCACTGTACGGTTCATCGGAGAAGCCGATGCCAGCAATTGAGCACCATTGTAGAGGTCGTAGGTAGTAACGTAGTTCCATGGCAAATTTGAACCGTTAGTTTGAACATTAACAGAAGTAATGTTCATATTACGGTCACCGTCGGCTTTTACGTCAAAGATACCAACAACCTTACCAGAACCAGCAGTTGCAGAGCCGCTTGGCGAAGCGGAGTTAACCGTGATAACGGGTTCTACGTCGTGAATGGTCAAAGCGTTGCCAGCCGCGGCCGCGCCAGGTAATCGCGTCACGCGAGACACGAGTGTAGCGTCCGCAGCAACAGATCCGATGGTCATAATTACTGAACTGGTGATAGCACCAACTCGACCAAGGATCGCCCCACCAGTTGCTCCACCGACGGTTACCACAACATCACCGGCCGCAAAGCCAGTCGTGCTAGTAACTGTGGTGGCCGTGGTGATGGCGGTAGCGCGGGCTCCAGCAGAACCAGCCGTAGTTACAAGAGTGGTTGAGGCATTAGCTGAACCAATTCTAACAACAGTAGCGGTTGCGGCCGTTGTCATTGCCGCATTGGTTATAATCGACATAGATGTCGTAGAACCAACAGCTGTAACAACACCAAAGGTACCAGCAGTCGCTGTGTCCTGAATCAAGACTAGATCGCCAACATTAAATCCTGAAGTTGAAGTAACCGCCTGGGCCACAGAAGCTGTGGTTACTAAAATTGCAGCCGCGGTTGCAGTCGTTGAGAGGGTGGCGGTGCCGATCTTGGAGATTTGTGCGGCCGTACCTGTTGCGGTGGCGCTAATTGCACGGATAGTAATCAATACGCCTGAATCAACCGATACAACGTACCCAAGCTGGGCCGTGGTCGCACCAGCAATAATTACCGGGTCGCCAGCAGAGAATCCACTGGTGTTTGTTACGGTGTATTGAACAGACGT
>MGEP01000038.1:7255-7522 GCA_001791425.1 Candidatus Uhrbacteria bacterium RIFCSPLOWO2_02_FULL_48_12 | reverse complement strand
CGCTAGTACCGACTGAAGCGTTTGTCGTAGCGCCAGTCTCAATCTTATTTACGGCTCCCGTACCACTGCTAACAATGGCCGACAAAGTAGATACGGTCATGCCAGTGGTAGAAGTCGGTTCAGCAGTAATGACACCAAGGGCTCCTCCGCCAGTTGTGTCCTGCAAGAGGATAACATCACCGTCGTGGAAACCAGCGGTTGAGGAAACTACCAAGGCCCCTCCGGCAACAGCTCCAGTACAAGTGGTACAGGCCGTTGACAAGCTTG
>MGEP01000038.1:2575-7246 GCA_001791425.1 Candidatus Uhrbacteria bacterium RIFCSPLOWO2_02_FULL_48_12 | reverse complement strand
TCAAGGTTGATCCGCCAGAAACACCAAGAGCGGTTATGTGGTCAACTGACAAGTTAACCACGGATTGTGAGGCCAAAGTGCCTGACGCCGTGGTTGAACCCTTGACATAAACCGTGATTGATGAGTCTTTGGGAACAACGAGCGAGATACCACTGAACGAGGCCGTGCCATTGCTCAACTGCGTTGTTGTGCCAATTTGGGCCGCGTTGTAGTACAGTTTCAAGTTCTGAAGAGTCGTAGCGCCGCTTGTCGCGCTTACTTGCAAGGTAGTAATTTTGATGTCTTCCGCGTTATTGGCAGACAAACGAACGGCCAATAATGTTTGGTCAACAAGACCACTGTGGAGAATCTGCGCGACTGGAGAATTCGTGCTGTCTTGGGCGATAGTCAACGTACCACCGCTCGAGAAAGTAACGGTTTGACCCGTAGCCGTAAGTCCAGTTGCGCTAACCGTGACAGACGAATTTGCACCAGTAGCCGAAACTGCGGTAATCGTAGTGCTGTCTGTTCCGGTGGCCGTGCTATTCGTTGTCAGATAAACATCAATATTCTTGGTCGTGCCAGCTGGAATAGTAAAGCCAGTAATAGAAACTACATTTGACGCGGCTGGACTTGTAAGAGTTGAACCAAGTTGGGTTGTTCCGTCTTTCAACATTAGGTTAGAAAGACCGCCAGCATTGGTTGTAATACCTACAGTAATACTGGATACACCAACTGGCTCAGTTGAACTAGCTGTCATATTGAACGAACCAACTTTTGCTTCTGCTTGACCAGCCACAATAGTCGGATTGGCAAACGAAGAGTTTTTTGCCACTGACAATGCAGCTGTAGAAACGGTTAAGGTGTTGCCAGCTGTCAAGGCAACGCTGGGATCAACAATGTCATTGGTGGCAATTCTCTTAACTGTTCTGATGTCTAAGCTAGCAGCAACTGTACTGCCAGCCGAAGCGGTAGAAATAATACTTCCTTCAACTGTGACGGTTGCTTTCACGCCTTGCTTAATAGTGTAGTAAGAGGAAAGAGAAGTGCTACCTGCCGCAACTGTGGTAGCTGGCAAGCTACCGCTTGCGACACTGTAAACCGTGGTTCCATTAACCTTAAAGTAGACAGTGCCCGTAAGAGTAGCCGCTGAGTAAGTCGGAGTGTAGTCAATCTGCTGAATCTCCATATCCTCACCTTGCGCTGTTGCATCCCATTTGCCAAACACGATGTTGCTCGCACCCGCGGCAATGTTGCCACTTGGAGAGTCACCTGACTTAGCAAACAGAAGAGTACCAGCCGCTATTGTAACCTTGTTAATACAAGTCACCGCGGCGGCACAACTAGCAGCACCGCCTGACGAATCACCTATTGGGAATGAGCCATCAACGGTTGTGGCGGCTGTCGGTAGAATACCGGAACTGGTGTCCTTACCAACTGCCACTATATCGTAGTTGTTACTGATAAGGAAACGAACCGTGCGTGTTGATCCGCCAACCACATCAGCGCGAATCGTCAAATCGCGAGTATTGCCTTTCGAAATCAGATATGGAGTCGCAAGGTTAAATGTCGCGTAACGATTAGTGGTCTTGGCAACGGTTCCAAGAATAGTGCCATCTGGGGCGACTAAATCAATGTTAGTCACATCGCCATCGCTAGAATTGCCGTTATTGTAGATGGTAATTGAGGAAACATTAATATCTTCTGGCGAACCAGCCATAAGTCGGAATTTACCAATTACCTGATCGGTCGTTCCAAGGTTAACGTTGACGGTCGTTGCGTCATTCGTGCCGTTACTGTGAACTAGCACCGCGTCAAGAGTGACTGAACCAACGACATTGAAACCGCTAATGTAAGAGAAGCCAGCTCCGGTGATCGGGAAGCTTCCTGTTACTGTAGCGGTAGTCCCAACACTTGACGCCGCAAGCACCTGCAAGGCGTATGTTCCGCTATTCGGAGCGTTTGCTGGAGCACCTGCTGTAGTGTGGGCTGTCACGTTAGTTTTAACCATTACCGAGATTGTCTGACCAGCAGGAACAACAATCGGATCGGTGGTCATGCTTATTGTGGCAACGTTTTCTGAGAAAGTAACAAAGTTGCCGTGTCGAACGCCATTTGGGTCAAATACGCCAACGCCAGCAATGTTACCATCAATTGAGACGCCAAGTCGCTTTAGAGTCAGACTGGTTACGTTCACTGCTCCATCAGCTGCGGCTGTCAAATTAATCTTTAGAGCAGGATTATAAGAAGTACCACTCGCGTGAACAGCCAAGGATGGCGTGTCCGAGGCCAAGGCCACGGTAAGACCGGTGCCAGTGGAGACGGGTCCGGTGGTCGCGCCACCCTGAACGTTCCAGATGGTTGATTCCTGCGCGGCAATGTCTGTGCCGCTAGTCAACGCGTTGAAGACAGAATCAGGGGCAATGACCACATTACTGGAATTTAGCATATTGCCAGTGAGACCAGCGGTGGTTACTTTTCTCTTGGTTGTACCATCAACATAATAAACATCCGTGCCAGTCGCGCTCTTTATAAGCGTGGCGGTTGGATAGGTATTAGTGCTGATGGGGTTCGTGCTCGCTTTGTAATTCGTGAAGAAGTAGTCGGGCACGTCAACTACCATTTTCCAGACGTTAGCGCCATAGAGCGTGGTGGCGATGTCCAGCGTCGCTATATGGCGAAGCTGACCGCCCGGCTCAACAGCGTAAGTTCTGGCATCGGTTGTAATTTTGACGAGCTTCGTACCTGGACGAATCGTAACGTTGCCGCCGAGCTGGTATGATTCAAGCTCTGACGAACTAACAGTCACGACACCGGAGAAATCCGAGTACCAGGAGAAGTAGGTCGTAGGATTCGGGAAGACGTAGCGTTTTGAATCGCTACCGAGGTAGTACACCGTGTTCAAGTCCGCCTTTTTGATCAGCTGACCCGGCTGCGCAGCGTGGGTCGCCAGAGGAGCCAGCGTACCGATGCCAACGGACCAGAGGATCGTGGTGGACGTTACCGCGATACTTACCCCTTTCTTCACGAACTTTAGGGTATTATTCATAGTTTATTTATCTATATCCTTTCTTTATGATTATCTCGCCCCGCTCAAAGGCGGGAAAAGATTACACAATTAACCGCTCCCTACCGCTAATGCGGCAACGACCTTTGATGAGTGGACGGGCACTCAAAAGCCCGTCGTTGACCCCTTGAAGGGGCAATGATGGGATGTTGAGCAACTTATTATGCTTACGAAAGTACGAAATGATACGAAAGTACGAAATTGGGAATTGGAGCTTGGACATTAGGATTTTGTTATCACACCGTTAGTTCCGGCATAGCCAGATGCTCGCCGATTTTACGGAATCTGATGTCAGTACGCTCTTTGTACTGCTCAAATCGCTCTTCAAGCATAAGAAGTTTTTCCAGTTTATCAAAACGTTTGTCCATATGAATTTTTAATTCCGTTAAAATCTCACCGTTGTCTTTCAGAGCTTTGTCAACTTTGTCAAAACGCTCGTCAACTTTGTCAAGACGAATGTCAATACCATCAAATCGTTTATCCATTTTGTCCAGACGGGTGTCAACTTTATCAAAGCGAGTGTCAACTTTGTCAAAACGCTCGTCAACTTTGTCAAAACGCTCGTCAACGCGTTTTTCAAACTTATTAAAATGTTCAACTGTTAGGGGCTCGGACATACTTTGAGAATATAGAATATGGAATTTAGGGTTTGAGTGAATGACTAATGACGAATTACATACGAAAGTACGAAATAATACGAATGTACGAAATTGGGCATCGAGATTTGGGATTTATTTAGAAATTAGAGATTAGGATTTAGAAATTATTTACCGAAAACTATTGCTGTGTTTTTTGTTCTGTGCTCTCGCCTTTGACTTCGCCCTCTGTATTCTCCGCCTGAGGCGGACCATCCTTGGGCTGGTCTGTTCCCTGTTCCGCGTTCTCGCTATTGACCGCTTCAGCCGAATCAGCCACCTCTTCCACCATATCTTCTACTTTATCTAAAATAACAAGGGCCGCCTGATAATCCCCTTCTGTTACTTTCTTTTTGGCTTCTTCTAAATTTGTTTTGGCATCGGCTGATTTATCTTTGGCCTCACTGCTAGATGTGCTTTTGGCGCCACCCTCTCTCCCTTCGGGAGATATAGCGTAGGCAGAAAGCTTAGCGTCAGCCAAGCGCAGCTTTTCTTCGGCCTGTTTAATTTTATCGGTAAGTTTGTTCGCTATCTTTTCCGGCTCCGACGTCGGACCCTGACCAACAAGCACTTTCAGCGCTTCGGTGCCGGCTTTATTAACGGTAGAAAGCGCTTTGCTCACGCGCTTAGAAAGATTAGACGACCGAGAGGCCTCACCAGCAGCTTTCAGCGCATGTTCGTATTCTCCGATTTTGCCGTCAACTATTTTGGCAATTTCCATGCCGCGCTCGGGCGACGCAGAAGAAACCGCGTTCGCCGTCGCGGTAATGTCTTTAATACTTGATTCAAACTGACTGACCAGTGTTTCGGCTTCGGGCAGGCGCTGACCGTCGCGAGCTGTTAATTTTGACAACTCATCCAGACGGCGCGTGGCAAATTCAGCCTGTAATTCTACCCGCGCTTTGGTAGAAGCAGCCAAATTCAGACGCAAATTTTCTACCGCGACCTTAATATCATAAAGACGGTCGCCCGGCAAACTGCCTTCGGCCG
>MGEP01000038.1:0-2494 GCA_001791425.1 Candidatus Uhrbacteria bacterium RIFCSPLOWO2_02_FULL_48_12 | reverse complement strand
AGGCAGTAGTTGTAAAAATTGATTCACCAACAAAGAGCGCGGTGCGCGCTCGTTCTTTCAAAGACGTCGCGACTGCCGCAACACGGGGCTTACTCTGAGCGCGCACCTGCGCCAAAAGTAACTCGCGATGAGCGGTGAGCCAGCTCTGGCTTGGAGCGATGGTCTTTAATTCTTTTAGCTGCTTTTTGATTGGGCGAAGAGACATTTATTGAACGTGAGTATGTAGTATGTAGTATTTGGTATTCAGTCTTACTTACGAAAATACGAAATGATACGAATGTACGAAATTGGGCATTGGGATTTGGACATTTTGATTTTATTTGTCATTTGGATTTTGGATTTTTCCGCCCGAGGCGGATCATCCTTAGGCTGAAAATTATTTCTCTATTTTTTTTATTTCTTCTCGGAGAGCCTGAAGAGCCCGGTGAATGGCCACGCGAACCGCGCCTTTTTGTTTTTCTAGAATCTGCGCTATTTCATGCGTGGCGTATCCTTCAATATATTTTAAAATTAAAAGTTCACGATACTCATCTTTCAAACCTTTAAGAGCGTTCTCTACAGTGACCATATCGGATGCTAGGGCAACTTGAGCGGCGGCACTCACCTCTTCTGGCGCCGGCACTCGCTCCAGCATTGCCTCATTGGACAAAATACTGGCTTCGCGCTGATGGCGATAATAGTCCACCACGGCATTCCTGGCCAGCCGATAAATGAAAGCGCGAAAATTTTCTATGCGCTTTTCCGGATTTTCGGCGTGACGCTGAACATACTCCCAAGTTTTCAAAAACACCTCGGCCGTGAGGTCTTCCGCTTCAGTGATCGTAGCGACCTTGAAATACACATAGCGGTAAATCTTGGGCGCGTAACGATCATAAAGCTCGCCAAACGCATCCGGATCGCGGTCGCGATATAGCCGGTACAGCAGTAATTTCTCTTGCCAGGGGGTGTACATCTAAGAAGACGAAAAAAATAGGAATGTGTTACAGCAATAACAATTCCCTTATTTAGTTAGTAAGGGCTGATTTTAACCCGCCGGTTCTATGAATAATTGATATTTTAAGCATTTGATACGGTTAAACCCGCGTAAATAGCGGGGTTTAAAATACGGCGAACCAAGACCCAAGCCGAAATATAGTAAATATAGCGTAGAAAATATAGGATATAAAATCAAGAGGTGGCAAAAAATAAGGTGGGTGTTATCTTAATTTTTATAAATTTGGCCTTGCTAAAAGCCAAAAAATATGATACAATATCTTTCAAGATTTTAAAAAGCAGGGACCTCAATTCAGCGCTGGCGTCACGATACCATGCGACCTCTGAATTCACTTTTTGACAGGCAATTCACCGAGGGTAACTGTCGTCTCGTGCTGTTTGGACTGACGTCTATACTCAATACTAATATTATCGCCGGGATTATATTGCTGAACAAGAACAAAAAAACTACTGATACTGTCAAGCGGCGCGCCATTAACGCTCACTAGCTGATCGCCGGTCCTAAGACCGGCTCTAGCCGCCGGACTTTTGGGAACAACTCCCTTATCCGTCTGATCATTATAAATAATGGCTGTTGGTTCATTATTCTCCCCTGCGGGATAGGCGTCAAAAACATATGATACTCCCAAAAAAGGACGACGCGGAGTGCCAAATTTTAATACGTTTATCATAAAACTTTGAAGAACATCAGAAGGTAAAACAACTCCGCGGCCGTCAGACAAAGAAAAAATTAGCCCCGTCAATTGTCCGCCCAAATCAAAGACTGGCGTAGCCGCTGGAAACCTTTGTTGAGTCTCAAGGGCCAACGCCAGACTCAACTTATCGCTTGAAGTAATTACCGGCGAATCATCACTGGTATTTAAATTCAATTGAACCTTATCAGAAAGCAAAACTGTTTTGGCAGTCTCTCCGTTGGCGCCAAGGGTCCAGAGCGTCATTCCAGCATGTCTGTCTTCAGTGTCGCTAAATGTAAGCGGCGTTAAACGTTCGCCGCCCGCTATTTTTCCCATGACGTAGGGGCTGGCCGTATCAGTCATCAATTTTTCAATGCGATAAGAACGGCTCTCCACGAGCAAAATGTCACCAACTTTGGCTGACACTGCCGTCGTCGCGGCAAACCATCCGTCAGTCGTCAATAATACGGCCGCTCCCAAAAGCCGACTCTCCGGATATATCATGGTGTCACCAATCTTTAAACCAGCGTCTGAGCGATAAATACCGGCGACCACTCGTTTATTTTGCTCGCGCAACTCGCGCAAACGAGTGCTTTCTTCAACCACCACTTTGCCGGGCCCTTGCACAATGACTGATTGCGTACCGGGCGGAATTCTAGTCTGCCGCACTTCCGGGAAAAACCAAAAGAGCAAAAACGCTCCGCCAAATCCCGAAACTATACTGACCGCGACAATGACCGCCAGGGGAAGCGAACGACGAGGCGGCGGAGGAAAAGTGGGAATTTCAGAAGACATATTATTGATAGAATATAGAATATGGAATACGG
>MGEP01000037.1 GCA_001791425.1 Candidatus Uhrbacteria bacterium RIFCSPLOWO2_02_FULL_48_12 | reverse complement strand
GTGGGGCCCTGGGCGGAAAAATGTTGTAATGTTAAGAGAGCAACTATGATGCCATGTATTGTTTTATTTGCTCTATGAAGTCGCTTAAATCATCAGTATGTTCCTGAAGGTAGTCGTAGGTTTTGGAATGGTCAACTTCGGCATACTCGTGGACGAGGAGGTTGCAAAAACCAACCATGGACTGATTACGCTCCACAAATTCCGGCGTTAGTACTTTGGCATCACGAAGTAGCGTGAAAAGGTTTTGTGCCTCATCCGGCATTTTAAAGTCAAGCCCGAGCACGAGCGCGCGGCACACATCCAGCGTAGCTTCAATGGCTAGCTGAAGCCAGTGCTCGGCCAAACCGTAGTTGTCGTCATTGCTAACGTAGGCGTTGCGGTCTAGGGAACGAAACCTTTCCAGCTTCTTCAGGTAATTTTCCAGCTGTCCAAGTTTGCGACGAATAAGTTCTTGGTCTACAGCGCTCATATAATAGCGCGAGAGAAGAACGCGCGGTTCAAGCGTTCAATCAATGGTCGCTCATCGTGGTAGAAGGCGGCAGTTTTTAAGACAGCGTCGCGGTGCCGTGACACATTGCGAAGATAAATAATTTTACCATCGCGAATGACACGAAAGCGCACCGGAAGCGGCAGACAATCGTAATCGCTCATGTCAATCTGCTTGTAGGAAACACCAAAAATCCGGCAGAGCGCCGAGAGCGCCAGAGCATACTCATCGTCTGTCGGACGACGCGAAAATGCTACAGCCACGTCTATGTCACTATCGGCATGAGTTTGCCCAGTGGCTTTGGAGCCGAAGAGATAAACAAAATCAACCGGCAGATCAAACATGGCTTGGCGGCAGGCGTTTTCAAGGTAGTTTTGGTGGGTGTCCATATGGACATAGTTTATCAGAGATCAATTAAATTAGGAAACGCTTATTTTTTAAACTAAAGATCATGGCTGTGACGATAATGATTTCAGAGGAGAGAATAAAACTATTATAATATTCTCCCTCCCGCGCTGTAGCTACGGAAGGGCAAGAAAGAATATTGAGAATGCCGACATTCTAGATTATAAGTAATTCATTGGCTATTTTGCCCTTGAGTATATTTAAAAATATAAATTTTTCCGCCATTAATTATTTTCCAGCTGTCGGCCTCGCTTTTGGCGGCCGTGGCTATTTTTTGCGAATCAGCCCAGTAGTCATTTAGAACAAAATACGCTTCTTTAACACCGACCAGGCTCATGGCTTCCCCAATTGTTTGCCGGCTAGGTTTTTCGTAAACCATTTTCAAATAATATTGATAAAGACTGCCGCCGGTTGGAATGGGATAAAAAAATATTTGCTCTGCGCTCTTAGCGTCCCGTCTCTTAAAATATTGCTTAAAACCAATTTCTCTTAGGGCCGCGGCGCTTGTTGCCTGATTGGCTAAAACAATATATGGCCCGCTGGCCTCGTTTTCTATCGCGCGGGCGGCTTCAACATCATAAACACTTGGACTATATCCACGGTCATAAGCATAGGTGTCAAAACGCGGATAAGTCAGATAAACACTAGCCGTGCGAAGAGTGGCGAGAACAAGCACCCAAAACATTATGACCGTAGGCGAGGCCTCCAAAAGTTTCTTAAAAAAGGCAAGTAAGGCGATGGTGGCGTATGGCAGGAGAAAAAACATGGCCATTTCCCAAAGCCGGTTTCCATACCACGTTCTTTCGTAGTCAATGAGATAACGAAAGGGCAAAAAATTATTGAGGATAAATCCGTCAATCACGAGCAGGGCGACTGTTAATAGATGCGGCAAAGTCATCTTAAATTGTTTGGAGCGGTAGTTTATGACGATGCCGCTTGCGGCAAGAATCAGAATGATAATTGGCAGGTTGAACTCAAAATGATAAACAGCGTCAAGTATTAGATTGAAGCGTTGTTCAAGATAAATCCAGCCGGAGAATGTCGGCACAACGCCTTGGCTGAACGCCGAAATCATATTTGGTACGGCGGTGCTGTGCACTTTTTCCTGCATCCAAAAAAGCAAAGGTATAACAGCGCCCAGAACGATGAAGAGAACAGCAGTTAAATACCGTGAGTATATTCCTCGTTGTTTTGAGACGGCCTTGAATACAAGAAATATTATGGCTGGCAGGCCAGCCAGTGGATGAATGATGGCGGCCACAAAGGCCAGCCCCCAGAGCAGCCATTTGATATTTTGCCCTTCCTCTCTTGGCCAAGCGAAGGCCATAAAAATAATTGATAACAGTATTAAGTTGCCAAGACCTTGCGGCGTGGTGTTAATGAACCAGCCAAGAGGAATTGTCAAAAGAGCGAGTACAGACAAAAAAACGGATCGCTGGTCATCAAATAATTTATTCAATGACAATAGTAAAACAGTGGGGATAGAGAGAGAGGCAACAATCGGCAAGAGTAGTTTGTCAATTAAGATGACATCATTTTGAAAAATGGCGGATAGAGTAATTACTAATCCGTATTGTCCTGAATAATACCATTGTTTTGGCAAAACGATTCCATTTTTTTGGATGAGCAGTTCCGTGGCTTGATGCACAAACGGATCAAAGCCATAACCGACCTTGTAAATAATCACAGCGACGACTAAAGAAATGGTGGTTAGCAGTACGAGAACTATCCAATGGTTTGATAAGGAGCGTTTGTTCGTGGCGCTAAGACCGCAGACCAAGGCCAGAAGATTGGCCAGAAAAATCAGTGAAAAAAATAGCGGCGGCACGACTGTCCAAGGGGAGCGCAATGGCTCACCAGTACGGTAGAAAAAAAGAAGAATAGCGGCGGTTGTTAGAACAACAGCTAGAGCGATGATTAAAAAATGACTGACCCAGGCACTAATCCATTGATGCCGCAAGGAGGGGGCGGCGCCGAACGCATTTTCTGATACAGATGCTTCCTGTGTTATACTGTCATCATTAGAGTGAGGAGGTGCAGTTTGCGGCACAAATCGCGGGAGTAAAAAAATGGTTATTAGCGGCGCCAACGTAATTATCGCTATAACAGTGGTAGGTTCCAGATTCCAGAAGCGATAGACAAG
The DNA here is from genome assembly GCA_001791425.1 of Candidatus Uhrbacteria bacterium RIFCSPLOWO2_02_FULL_48_12. Lineage (GTDB taxonomy): Bacteria > Patescibacteriota > Patescibacteriia > GWA2-46-9 > GWA2-46-9 > GWA2-46-9. The sequence continues at coordinate 2,004 of MGEP01000037.1, read as the reverse complement.
TCCGCTCAATCCGGCAAGAAAGGCGACCCAGATAAGTATTCCCGCTATGGTGGTGATGACTGTTGGTTTGGCTGATATTCGTTTGCCCAAACACCACCCGCCGCCAATGAGGTAGCATAAGCCAAGTATTGTCCCTATAATCGCCGATTGCCAAAAAAAATGGTTTATAGCAATAAGACTGCTTAGCACCAAGGATAATAGGGCGTAGGTTACATGCATATTTTCATTGTACCAGTATTAATTTTTATTGCCAGATTTTAGTGAGCCAAAAAATAAGCGATTAATTATGACCACGACCAGAGTTGAAAAAATTATTTTGGGAATAACGTTAACAGCGGCTCTAGCGGCTTATTCTTTTTTTCCTTGGGCAACATCATCGCGCGAGATAATGCGTTTTAATTCTCCCGACGAAGCGGCTAACTATTTTTTTACAACACGCTTGATTAGCACAGAGCCAATTTCTGTTTCTGAACCATTAAATGGTGTCGCTAATAACTTTATTCACCCGCGTTCCGCGCGGGTGGTTAATGGCGCCTTAGTTCCAGCCAGCTTTGTCGGTTTGCCGGTTATCTACGGCATTATTGGTTTGGCTTTTGGCCGCGCCATATTGCCGTTTTTGACGCCCTTATTCACGGTTTTGGCACTACTCGCGGTTTATGCCTGCTCAAGGCGATTATTTGGGTCTAAAATAGCGTTATTGGCCACTATTCTTTTGGCTATTCATTCCGCCATGTGGTATTACGCCAGCCGCGGTTTTTATCATAACGTCCTCTTTTTTGATCTTCTCATTTTTGCCTGGTGGGGATACTGGCGCTGGCGGGAGTCTGGGTGGTCCCAAGGATGGCTGGTATTTTGCCTAGCTGCTTTAGCCGCGGCTTTGTTCGTGCGTACCTCGGAAGCTCTGTGGGTCGTGCCCATGGTTGCCGTCGTAATTTTTGCGGACCGTCGTCAATGGCAATTTGGGCACGTCATTACTGCTTTGCTTACGGGTGGATTGTTAATTATATTTTGGCTTTGGCTGGCCACAATGATCTACGGTCAAGTTTGGCCGCCCGGCTATCAAATGTCGGGCTCTACCGGCACTATTCTTTCTAAATTGCCGTTATTTGTAAGAATACCTCTTTGGACTGTTGCGCCATTTGGCCTTTCACCGCTTAATATTGCCAATAATTTTTTGCGTTATGGAATAATGCTATTTTTGCCATTTTGGTTATTGGTGGTTGGGGGCTTGTTGTATGATCGCGGTCAAGCGATTAAACGCTCGTATGCTTTGGCGGCCGGTTTAATAACGCTTTGGCTGGCTATCTATTACGGCAGTTGGAATATTTCAGACACAGTAGGGGCAAGCGTTTTAACAATTGGCTCTTCTTATGTTCGTTATTGGCTGCCCCTTTACGCTATTTGGCTGCCTTACGCGGCCCTGGCGCTTTTGGCTATACAGCGGAGTCTAAAAGGTATGGCCGGACGGATTTGGCTGGCGCTTATGATTTTGCTTTTGGCCAGCGCTAGTTTGGCCCAGGTATTTTTTGACTACCCGGAAGGGTTGATGTATGTGGCTGAACGTTTGCAAAAATATCGCCGCGCCATGATTACCACAGAGAGCGTGGCGGCTCCCAATTCTGTTATTATTGGCGATCGCGCTGATAAGGTTTTTTTTCCGGAACGCCATGTTATTGTTTCCGATGGCCGTTCAGTTTTTTCCATTCCAGGAATTTTGGAAGCTGCTGTCCGCTTGGCTGAGGATGTGCCTATTTATTTTTATACGGTTGAACGGCCTAGTTCAGAGCTTGAACAGAAACTGCGGCAATATAGATTGAATTTGCGCTCGCCGATAATTCTGCCCGATGGCGCCCTTCTTTATCGGTTAATTCGTCTATAAATTGTGTTGTCTAAAAAGATTGCTATTAGGAGTTTGCTTGTGCTCGCACCAGTGGCGATGGCGGCTTGGTTAATATGGCGCGATTTCGCGCCCGGAGGTCAATTGGTTGTGGTTTATGACCTCAA
>MGEP01000036.1:1988-5055 GCA_001791425.1 Candidatus Uhrbacteria bacterium RIFCSPLOWO2_02_FULL_48_12 | reverse complement strand
GCCATTTCTTCGGCCGTGGCCGCGGCAATGGTGTTTAAGCCCACCGGCCCGCCGCCAAATTTTTCAATGATTATTTTCAAAATCCGGCGATCCACGTCATCAAGCCCATAAGCATCAACGTCCAGCATCTCCCACGCTTCGCGCGCCACGGGCTCGGTGATTTTGCCATCCCCTTTTACTTCCGCAAAATCACGCACTCTTTTTAACAAACGATTAGCGACCCTGGGCGTGCGGCGCGCGCGCTCGGCTATGGCCGCCACCGCCGGCTTTTCAATTGGCACGCTTAGGATTGATGCCGAGCGGTCAACAATTTTTTCAATGTCCGGAAGTTCATAGAAATTCAATCTATAAGTTACGCCAAAACGATCACGCAGGGGCGCGGAAAGCAAACTGACTTTTGTGGTCGCGCCAATAATCGTAAATTTTGGCAAATCCAAACGCAAGGTCCGCGCGCTCGGACCTTTGCCAAGAATAATATCCAAGGCGTAATCTTCCATAGCCGGGTAAAGAACCTCCTCAATTACTTTGTTCAAGCGATGGACCTCATCAATAAACAAAATATCGTGATCTTGAAGATTCGTTAGAATAGCGGCTAAATCCCCGGCTTTAGCGAGCGCCGGCCCCGAAGTTACGCGAATGTTAGCGTCCATTTCTCGGGCAATAATATGAGCCAGCGTGGTTTTACCAAGCCCCGGGGAGCCATAAAGCAAAATATGTTCCAATGGCTCTTGGCGCTTCTTGGCCGCGGCCATGAACACCTTAAGATTCTCTTTAATCTTCTCCTGCCCCACGTAATCCTTCAGCGTTTTAGGGCGGAGAGTGGTGTCAAGCTGGTCATCTTCCTTGTTGGCCTCGGGTTTTATGATGCGATCGGACATGTTATTGAAAGAATATGGAATATAGAATATTGAATATGGGGTCTGCTTGATGAATGATCCTGATCTTCATACTAAACCACTTTTGGAATAAATCAAATTTGCTAAAGACTCGCGCCAATCAAAAGTATAACAAAAATGCCGGCAGTGTTTAACAGATAAGACAAAATGGAAAAAAGTTTCAGGGATATGCTTTGCGAAGCCGCGAGCAATAAAACTCCTATTTCATCCGGCAAGGGTGAGGCAATAATGAAACCGGCAAAGACCAACAAAATATATTTGCGCAATCCTGCTGGCACGCGTTTGGTTAATTCGGCAAACCATAACCAAATCTTCCACTGCCAAATCCGTTCTATCTCGTCAGCGAAAGAATGCCTGACGAATTTGAAAATCAGAATATCCCCCGCCAATGCGCCAAGGCCGGCAATGAGGCCGACCAACAACAAATTATTTTCCCTGCCTAAAAATAAAAGCAATACTGTAGCCGGCGCGGCCGTAAAACCATAGACAAAAAATAATCCGCCCACAAAAGCGCCAATCGGCCAGTATTTCAAAAAGGCGTCATGAAACGGCATGACCTCCCATTCACGAAACAAAATATAGGCCACCACAAAGGTGGTCAAAAGCAAAAGAAACTTGGGGTACCTAACTTTCGCCGCCCAAGCATTGGGCGCAATTACCCCTCTAAATAGCAAGTCCATAACTTCTAGTATAGCTCTTCGGAGCGTGAGTACAAGCCGAAGCCGCTTCATCTAAGCACTTTGTTTACCGACATTTTTCATTGATTAATTGCTAAATAATGACAGCGTGCTATTCTAAACGAGCTGACAAAAGGAGGGGGTCATGCCCAGACGTAATTGCTTTGTTAAGATATCGGGAGATCTGTTTTTGAGAGACGACGTCCATGAATGGATTAGCGAATTGGCCAAAGAATACTTCATGGTCGTCTGCATTGGCGGAGGGACGCAAATAAACCAGGCTTTCATGAGAGCAGGACTACCTGTCGGCGTGCACGGGCCCTTGGGCCGAGAAACGGCCACCTTGGAGGAGCGCCAGCTAGCCCGAAACATTTTGGAGCAAAACCAAGCTCGTTTCCAAGATGTGTTGGCCGAGAAAGGCATACCGGCCAGCGTGGTGATTCCTGAATTAGACGTTGCTACCGTCACCTGCCCGGTTAATGGCGATCAATACACGTTAACGGCCTATCTTGGCTTTGACATTCTTTACGTCGCCACGACCAAGGATCGGCTCGCCGCCAAACAAGAATACTTTGCCGACTATCCAAAGATCAAAGTTCGCGGCTTTCCGCCCTAGGGCCACAGCGCCTCACCACAAAGCCCGCGTTCTCCCAAAGAGAACGCGGGCTTATAACAACAGCCAATCATCTAAATTAAAAATGGCGCGCGCGGCCGCGAGTTTTATTAAAACCTCCTCGGCGGTGCGGCCGCGGCCGTTTTTCCCCAAACGGTTTAGCCTGAGGCGCTGGCCAAGGCGGAGGCAATTCGGGCAGTTTAGAAATTGGCAAATTTACCCGCACGAGCTTTTCAATAGCCCTGACATCAGCGCCCTGATCGGCGGTGGCGAAAGATATGGCGTGCCCAGCGCTCCCCGCTCGGCCAGTGCGGCCGATGCGGTGAACATAATCATCGGGGTTTTCGGGAATGTCATAGTTGACCACGAGTTCAATATGAGCAACATCAATGCCGCGCGCGGCAATGTCTGTCGCCACCAACACGCGGTATTTCCCTGATTTAAAACCATCAAGCGCGGCGCGGCGCTGGGAGAGCGACCGGTTGGAGTGGAGTTCGGCGGCGCGCTCGCCCGCTGAACGCAAAGCATGGGCGATACGCTTAACGCTGAACTTCGTGCGAGAAAATACCAGCACTGACCCGCGATATGTTTGAAGTAATTTATCAAGCAAGCGCGGCTTATCTTCGCGCTTAACCACAAAAAGCTCATGGGTCACGCGCTCGGGGGCCGTGCCGGACGGCGCGACCTCAATGCGCACCGGCAATTTCATATGGCCCCGCGCAAGACTAATAATTTTGTCCGGCATGGTGGCCGAAAAAAGCATGGTTTGACGTTCTCTGGGCACAACTTTAAGAATACGCTGAAGCTGCGGCGCAAAGCCCATATCCAGCATGCGATCAGCTTCATCAAGAATAAGAATACGGACATCGCCCAAAGACAGC
>MGEP01000036.1:0-1911 GCA_001791425.1 Candidatus Uhrbacteria bacterium RIFCSPLOWO2_02_FULL_48_12 | reverse complement strand
TTGGCGGCCAATGGGAGCGCCGCCAATGAGCACAGCCGTGCGCAGACCCAAGGGTCGGCCGACCGTGTGAAGCATTTCGTCAACTTGCAAAGCGAGTTCGCGAGTGGGCAGAACAATAAGCCCCCTCCCCTTCACTTGCGCCAGGCGCTGGATCATGGGCACGCCAAAGGCCAAGGTTTTGCCCGTGCCTGTTTGAGCAATGCCAATGAGGTCTTTGCCTTCAATGGCCGCGGGGATGGATTTGCGCTGGATCGGGGTGGGCGTCACAAATTTTGCCCTCTCCAGCACTTCCAAGATCCGCGGCGCAATGCCGAGGCCGTAGAATCCGGATGGTTTCATTGTGTTGGTCATAAAAAACAAAACAACTCTCTTCATAGTAATGCACTTTTGAGCGTCTAGCAAACTTTTGACTAGACACAGAAATTTGCCTAAACTGTTAATATGCCCAAAGATTTAACGTCGTTTTTCTATCCAAAATCAGTAGCTATTATTGGCGCCTCTCGCAGTCCTGAAAAGGTTGGGGCAATAGTCTTGAAAAACATCATTAGCTCTGGGTTTGCCGGTAAAATTTATCCGGTTAATCCTAACGCCGACACCATCAACAATCTAAAATGCTTTAGAGATACGGCAAGTCTTCCGGAAACGCCTGATCTCACGGTTATTGCCACGCCCGCCGGGCAGATTTTAGAGGTGATTCAGGAATTGGGCAAAAAAGGAACCAAAAACGTGGTAGTGATAGCGGCCGGATTCAAAGAGGCGGGGGCAGAGGGAGAAAAATTGGAAAAAGAACTTATCGGCGTATCGCAAAAATACAACCTTAGTTTATTGGGACCCAATTGCCTTGGATTTGTAAATAATCTCTGCCCAATCAATACAACCTTTGGCGAGTTGGTCAATAAAACTGGCAACCTTAGATTTGTAACCCAGTCTGGCGCCATTGCCGCGAGCATTTTTGATTGGTGCGAGTCAATCGGCTTGGGTTTTAATGAGTTTGTAACGCTTGGCAACAAAGCCGTGCTGAATGAAAATGATATTTTGCAATATTTTTTTAATCAATCCAAAAAAAATACTGCGCCAATCAAAAAGGAAGGATTGTCTGGCGCGCGTCCGATCGGTTTATATTTGGAATCAATATCCAATGGAGCGGAATTTTTGCGGATAGCCAGTCAAATCACCGCCGCCGATCCGATTTTTATTCTTAAACCCGGCAAGACTTTGGCCGGAGCGGCGGCCATGATGTCTCATACCGGCGCCATGGCGGGCGAAGACGCCGTTTTGGAGGCCGTGCTTAATCAAGCGAACGTAATTCGTTGTCAAACGCTTGAAGATTTTTTTGATCTGGCGCGCGCTTTCTCGTGGGCCAATGTTCCAATAGGCCCCAAGATGGCGGTCATTTCAAATGCCGGAGGCCCGGCTGTCATCAGCGCTGACGCGGTAATTAATGAGGGCTTAGAACTTGCGGAGTTTAACAGCCAAACCAAAGATCAATTAGCCAAAGTGCTCCCTCGCGCGGCCGGCATCATGAATCCGGTTGACGTGCTGGGCGATGCCTTGGCCGACCGCTTTGCCGCGGCGGCCGACATTGTTCTCAAAAATGACGAAGTCCATGCCCTGCTCGTGATTTTAACTCCCCAAATCATGACGCAAATAGAAAAAACTGCTGAACTCATCGGCGGTCTTGCCCAAAAATACAAAAAACCAATCTTTTGCTCGTTTATTGGCGGAAGTTTAGTCGCCGAAGGCGAAAAAACCCTAAATAAATACCAGATTCCTTCTTTCCGTTTTCCCGAAAGAGCCATCGCCGCGATTGCCGTGATGTGGCGCTTCAAACAGCGCCGCGACAAGCCAGAAGAAATAACCACCGCCTCAAAACTTAAATTCTCGACCCAGCCAAAAAAGATAAAAAAAATT
>MGEP01000035.1:6278-7113 GCA_001791425.1 Candidatus Uhrbacteria bacterium RIFCSPLOWO2_02_FULL_48_12 | reverse complement strand
TTTAAAAACAAAAGATGATTTCTGGTACCAACAGACGGCCACTGACTCATTCACTCGTTTGAGAACGCTGGAGCTGACCATGGACTTTAATAGTTCAACAACGGTCGCGGCTCACACCAGAGCGGTCAAAAGATTCCCCTTCCCTATTGCCTGCGTGAATACAGACAACGGACCAGAGAACAACGGAGAATTCTCGGACCAGCTGCAAGCCAATGATGTGTTTCATTTTTACTCCAATACCGCTACCCCCACTGACAATCCGCGGGTCGAGCGGTCGCACTTAACAGACGAGCTGGAGTTTTACAAGCGAGGCCATCTTTACCGAGATTATGAGGCGCAGAAAAAAGCCCTAGAGAAATGGGAAGATGTATACAACTATCAACGGCCGCCTCAGGCCTTGGGCTACTTAACGCCGATGAAGTTCTATGGGCTTTGGAAAAAGAATCCAGCTAAGGCCTATGTCCTGACCGAGCGCTGGCAAAGTTATTTGAAGAGGCAAAGAAAGAGATTGGCCGAGTCCAGGAGATTAAAAAGAAAGGAGCAGATAGAATCCTTGATGAAGTTTATTGACGCTAAATTGAATCACCAAAACAAAGGCCCAAAAGAGGTTAAACTACGACTAATTAACTGTCAATTATGTTCCGTAGCTTGAACAGGGCCACAACACAGCCACTGCTCCACCAATCTGTACACTTCCTCTGAATTTTTTACCCATAAAATTGAATTATCACGTTTCCACCACGTCATTTGACGCCGCGCGTATTGCATACTGCGAATTACAATACGATCTATCATCTCTTTTTTTGAAATATCTCCATTGATAAAAGAGGCGGCC
>MGEP01000035.1:5878-6257 GCA_001791425.1 Candidatus Uhrbacteria bacterium RIFCSPLOWO2_02_FULL_48_12 | reverse complement strand
ATGGCTGGCAAGCTGGAATTATATTTTTTCAGAAGAATTCGTGTTTCCGCCACAAGCCCACGGCGCACCATCTTAACCGCGCGTTGCCGCAAACGCTCCCGCAAATTCTGACGATCAACCATCAGGCCAATTTTCAATACCCTAAAAAGCGGCGGACCTTTCTTGCGTGCCGCCACGAACGAAGTGCCGGTGCCAATCGCCACCTCCAAGGCCCTGATAACGCGCCGCGGATTTTTTAGATCAATAACTTTTGCGCTCTGGGGGTCCAGATGACGCAAACGGCGAACCAGCGCGGCCAACCCATTCTTTGTTAAATCATTCTCCAGCTGACGGCGAATATTACGAGTCGCTCCCGCCCGCGGAATCTGCCAGTTTTCTG
>MGEP01000035.1:3906-5857 GCA_001791425.1 Candidatus Uhrbacteria bacterium RIFCSPLOWO2_02_FULL_48_12 | reverse complement strand
AAGAATGGGCAGTTTGTTTCGTTTGTAAATATCGCAAATAGCGGCCATGGCCGCGTGCTGATGCTGACGTACGGTGTAGCGGCGATCGGGCTTAACAATATTAACCAGCCATTGTTTAACGTCGCGCGGCGGTGGCAATTTATTGGTGGTAATGTCCATGCCGATATAAACCTGCCGCGAATCAGCCGAGACAAGCTCGCCATTAAACTTACGCGCGAGTTTAACAGCCAAATCAGACTTGCCTGACCCGGTCGGTCCGACAATAACTATGAGAGGCGGTAGCAACATATTTTTCATACTATAACGTGCTCCTGTACAAAAGCAATAGGGCGCAATCACTGCCTTCTAAAAACAGCTATACTTTCATACTTTAAAGTATGAAAGTATAGCCTCAAACCTCTAACCACCAACTTTTAATTATATATTCACCCAAAGAACAAATGTAACTAGTAGAGTAATAGCACTGCCGATGACAAAAAAATTATTATCTATAGCTTCCAGCCAGTTTTGAATTACTGGTATCCTTAAAACGGGGTTAAAAAAATGCCAGCGCGTGGCAATTGTTTGCCGCATAAATTTTATAATTTTATTTTTCTTTTATCTTTTATTTAATCAGTATAGCACAGTTGACGAAAAAAATCAACAGCAAAAAAAATAGCCGACGCGAGACCTCCTTGTTTCGCGTCGGCTACGGCAACATCCTTATCTTAAGCGCTGTTACGGTGATTATGGTTAGCCAAATTCAGGGCGTCCACCGCAGCGCGTATTCCGGACATCACTTGATCAGCGTCATGCCCAACTGTCATGAACTCCTGGCCACTGGGCAAACGCCAAATGACTACAGTGGCAACGAGCGCGCTGGGATCGCCCGGTGTCGGGACATCGGGATCAAACTTAATCAGCTCCGGTGTTACTAGCCCTCGCTCGTCTGCCCACTTCTTCAGTGTTCTGAAGAAAGCGTCAAATCCGCCAGTCCCCTGACCCTCTATCGTGTACCACTGTCCACGATACCCAACAGTGGCATCAACATATGCTCCCCATCCCATATGAGACGTAACCTTGAGCTCAGATAAAGTTACGCTCACAAGTTCCGGCTGTTCCAAAACTTCAGCGCAAATGGAAAGCAAATCAGCAAGCGATAAGTGCCGATTACTGCTTAACGCGCCGACGCGCTGAATAACTGCCTCAAGGGCCTCGCCCGATAGATCAAAGCCGAGCTTCTTCAAATTGCTCTTGACGCTTGCCCGACCGCCCAAGTGCCCCAAGGCATGATTTATCTCAGCGCCAAACCTCTCCGGCCGCAAGGGGCTCACATACAACTCCCCCTTAAGATCACCATCAATATGAACCCCCGCCGTATGCGTGCGTACGTCATCACCCACAATAGGTTTATTGGGTGCGACCTTGCGTCGTGTAAACGCCGCGCACAAACGAGAAATGTCAAGAAGACGACGCTCGTCAACGCCTGTGCGATATCCGTCTGCCCTAAGGTGATCATGGATAGCCACAATCACTTCTTCCAATGGCGCGTTGCCAGCCCGTTCGCCAAGACCGTTTATAGATCCATGAACACCGTCAACGCCGGCCTCTATGGCGGCCATGGTATTGGCAGTAGCCAAACCATAGTCGTTGTGCCCATGAAAATCCAAATGCGCTTTTGGCAGCAAGGTGCGCATTGCCTGAACATAACGCTTGGTTTCAGCGGGCGACAAAACACCCAAAGTGTCGCACAACATAATCCGCTGCACATTCAACTGGCAGACCTTCCAAGCAAGCTCAAAAACAAACTCAGGCGATTGACGCATGCCTTGGGACCAATCTTCCAGATAGACGTTAACTGTCATACGGCGCTTCTCAGCCGCTTTTGCTACGTCCATCACCCTCTTGAGCTGTTCAGCCAATGTACAGCCAAGTTGCCGCCGGCAATGCTCTTCTGATCCCTTGACAAGCA
>MGEP01000035.1:0-3898 GCA_001791425.1 Candidatus Uhrbacteria bacterium RIFCSPLOWO2_02_FULL_48_12 | reverse complement strand
ACTCTGCCGCCAGACCCATGAACCCATGCAATGGACTTCTCGCCGTCAAGGAAACCGAGCGCTTCCACCTTAGCCAAACAGTCTTGTTTTTTTGCCCAGTGGGTAATGGCGCTCATACCGGCATCGTCGTCCGGAACATGCGCTGAAGCCACCTCAATCCTATCAACCGCAAGATTCCTCAACTGAAACTCTGCCACCTGAAGTTTTTGAACAACAGATAGGCGCACCCGCGGAACCTGTAAGCCGTCCCGCAATGTGACACAAACCACCTCAATGCGCTTCATCATTCCCTCCTCATTATTCACCTATCAAAGAACCGTCCACATATCAGACCACCTGATATACAAAACGCCAGCCCCGGTGAAGGGCTGGCGTTAGAGTTCAAAAGTATGGTTTCAACTACAACGTTGGCCTTCCACCCAAGGGCTGGCTAATAATAATGCCGATAATGGCGTTGTGGTTGTGGATAATCATCATATTGTGAAACTATAATAACACCCGTAATGATGGTGTCAAGAGCAAAAAATTATTTCTAATCCTGTCGCGAGGAAATTTGTTTGTTTAGGCGGTCTATAAATTGACTAAGGGTGATACTCAACAGCGTTTGCCGGCCGCGCGAGCGAACCGACAGTTTGGTTTTATCGCCCCATTTATTGCCGCGAGGCACTTCTTTATCGCCAATGACCAGCATATAAGGCACTTTTTGCTTCTCGGCCTTTCTAATCTTGTAACCAACAGTCTCGTTGGCTTCATCACAATCAACCCGCAAACCAGCTTCTCTTAATAACGAGGTGAGTTGTCGCGCTGGCTTGATATGTCCTGCCCCCACGGGAATAACGCTGACTTGCGTTGGCGAGAGCCAGACCGGGAAAGCGCCACCGAAATGTTCAATCAAGACCGCGAGGTAGCGTTCGATGGAGCCCATAATGGCGGCGTGAATCATAACGATGCGCTCGCGCTCGCTCTTCTCGTTCGTGCAGGCAAGATCAAACCGCTCCGGCATGTTCATATCGAGCTGAATGGTCGCCACCTGGTGCTCGCGGCCGAGGGAATCTTTCCCAAGGAAATCAACCTTGGGCCCGTAGAAAGCTGCTTCGCCAACCGCCGTTGTGGCCTTGGCGCGTTTGCGTTTCACGAGAGTAGTAAGCGCCGCCTCCGCCTCGCGCCATACCGTCGGCGTACCGAGGTATTTTTTTGGCTCTTTTGGATCATGAAGAGAAAGCCGCACCTTAAGGTCAAACCCAACCGCGCCGTAGAACGTCTCGATGATGTCCCAAATTTTCTCCATCTCGTCTTCCACCTGACCGCGGCGGCAAAAGACATGCGCATCGTCCTGCGTGATGCTGCGCACGCGGGCGAGGCCCGCAAGTTCGCCCGACTGCTCGTCGCGGTAGACCATAGTGGTGTTAGCGTAGCGCTGCGGCAGCTCGCGGTAGCTCCAGGCGCGGCGCGCGTAGATTTGCGTGTGGTGCGGACAATTCATCGGCTTTACCGCGAAGTCGTGCCCCTCGCGGGTGCGGATGCGAAATAGTTCGTCTTTGAATTTCTCCCAGTGCCCACTCTTTTCGTAGAGGTCTTGCTTTGCGAGGTGCGGAATTTCCACACGCTCGTAGCCGCGCGCTCGTCGTAGTTCCCAAACGAACTCATCGAGAAGCGTGCGCAAAATAGTCCCGCGTGGCGTCCAGAGCGGCAAGCCGCTCCCGACAAGATCAGAGAAAGTAAAGAGGTCAAGCTCGGGCCCGAGCTTTTTGTGGTCTCTACGTTCGGCCTCTTCGCGCAGCTTCAGATACTCATCGAGCTCGGTGGCCGTGGCAAAAGCCACGCCATAGATGCGCTGGAGCATTTTATTTTTCTCGCTCCCCCGCCAATAAGCGCCGGCAAGTTTCGTCAATTTGAATGGCCCAATGTCTTTGGTAGACGCAACATGCGGCCCGCGGCACAAATCAGCAAATTTTCCGGTTTCATAAACAGAGACCACGTTCCTCGTTGACGGATCAATGTCATACGATTCTTCCGCGTTGATTTTCGTCGTACCCTTTGTTTTAATATCATTGAGCAATTCAACTTTATAAATTTGCCGGCGCTCTTTGAAATAAACAATCGCCTCATCAACAGACATTTCTTTTTTAATAAATCTCTCGCCCTGCTTTTGAATCTGCCGCATTTTTGCTTCAATTTTGGGCAAATCATCTGGCGACAATTGCACTGGCAAGTCTAAGTCATAATAAAAACCATTTTCCACAACTGGCCCCACCCCAAACTTGGCTTCCGGATACAGTTCAGCCACGGCCGCGGCCAAAAGGTGCGCCACCGAGTGGCGCGTGGTTTCCAGATTGGAGGGTTTAAACACAGACATACAAGTTAAAGAATATAGAATACGGAATATAGAATCAAGAGCGAGGAACGACCACCCGACACAGACGCTGAGCTCGCAATTTTTATGCTACTTTTTCTAAAAAGTAGCTAAAAACTCCACTGCGGCGTAAGCCGCAAAAAATTAACCCTCTTGCCCCTGCTGGCACGCACGTTCCAACTCAATGATCAATTTTGGCAAATCGTCCGTTATCGTATCCCACAAAACTACAATATCAACGCTATCATAACCGTGGATCAATTTATGCCGCATGCTAATAACATCGCGCCAAGGAATAGACCGGTACTTAGTTTGAGTGTTCTCTGAAACCCGAGCGGCGGCCTCGCCAATGACTTCAACGAGGCGCACCAGCGCTAGCTGAAGCACACGCTCATGAAGCAAATCATCTTGATTTTTGCCCGCAGTCAAAGCAACTGCCTCGCGGGCATGATCCAGCATCTGGCGAAGACTGACACTGTCGTCATGGCGCGACATACCTGACATCAGCGGCCTCTATAATGTTGCTCCTAAAATGCGGGCTCAAAAACCCGGGCGTCTGGAGATCCACTTTCCGTCCCAGTATGGCGGAAAGCTCTCTCTCTATTGCTGAAAGCCGAATCAGCCCCACATGGTGACCGGTGGCAAACTCAACAAGCACATCCACGTCGCTCTCTGGCCCAAAGTCATCTCGCAGCACAGAACCAAACAGCGACAGCTTCACAATGCCATGACGTTGGCAGAATTGTTTGAGTATATTATCGGATATAGAAAACCGAGCTTGTTGCATACAATATAATTTAATTGAAACCGCGGCGTGTTGACATTGTCAATAACCTACTGTCATTATGCTACCAAGATACTATTGACAAGTCAATTGTGGAATGCTATTGTTCGTGGTTCAGCCGTGGAAGTAGATCTATCACAAACCATAACCAACACAGGAGGATAAACAATGGAGGCAAATAGCAACGATCAAGAGTCGATTGATCGACAGCTCTCTGAGGCTGCCAAAGAGGGTGCGCCGATAGTATTCATCGACAGTGTCGAAGATAAGGAGATATTTAGGGGCATAGCAAAAGCCGTAAATCTCCTGCGCAACAAGTGCCGCCACGTTATGATTTTCATCTATCATTGGGGTGGTGACCACAAAAGGCCAATCAAGTGGGAACCAGATGAAATAGGAGATAGTAGCGTTAGGGGGACCATTGAAGTTGCTCTCAATGAGCATTATGGGCTACCGGGGGAACATTTTGTGGTTACCACATTCGGCGGAAACGATGATTACCCTGCATACATTATTACGAGAGAATTCAATAGCCGGGTTGCGGGGTAATTCGTCAAGATCAAGAACCGGCCAGCGGCGAGGCTCAAATGGACCTCGCCGCTTTTTTATTACAAATATTTCCAAATCAAACCCTTTGGCGCCGCTAGGGAAAATCATCCACTATCCCGCCTAGGCAAAACGTCGATGGTAGACGAACAGAGGGTGATGATAAGCGGCGGCTTGTTTGACCCGCCTTGGGCGAGGGAGTTAGCCGACGCCAT
>MGEP01000034.1:13425-15635 GCA_001791425.1 Candidatus Uhrbacteria bacterium RIFCSPLOWO2_02_FULL_48_12 | reverse complement strand
TGGGTGGAATCAAAGAGCGAAGGCCTTGGTTCAGCGTTCGCTTTTGCTGTGCCTCTGCCCGAGCCGCCAAAAGACCAAGGTCAAATCGCGCTGGAAAGAGATGCTGGGGTGAGGAAACTGTTACCAATTATTGTTTGGTATTGACAAAAATAGCAGTATCGTCTAAAATACTAAAATAGTAATTATTATTTAATTCTTTATTCGCATTTCGTATGAAAACAAAGACACCCACCCTGATCTCTCATCGGCTTGTTCGAGAAACGCGCAATCGTCAGATCACTATACCGAAACCCATTCATGACGCGCTTGGTCTTCAGCGGGGAACGATCTACGAGGTGGAAACTATCGCCGGCAAGGTTGTATTTACACCGCGTTCGTTGGCCAATTGGGAGGGAATGGAGGCGGCTCGTAAGGCCTCTCTTGGTATTGGTCTTTCGCCAGCATTCACTGACGCCGATGATCTTATCGCCCATCTTCACAAGAGCATCGGTAAGCGACCAAAGAAACAATAGTTGCCATGCGCGCTCGCTACACTGATGATTTTAGGTATGCTTACAGTGTGGCGCCGGAAACTATACAGAAGATAGTTGATAAGCAAATTCACTTGCTACTCAACAATTTTCGTCATCCCTCGTTGCAGTCCCATCTGTGGCCACCACACGGTCCGGGTAGATACCAAGCACGGATCAACAAGCAATGGCGTTTCTACTATTACCTCGACGGCGACATCTATATTATTTACTGGCTTCAGAAGCACCCAAAGTAAGATTGTCTGGCAATTGCGTCCGCGGGGGTCATATTTTGGTGGAATCAAAAGGCGAAGGCCTCGGCTCCACGTTCGCCTTTGCCGTGCCCTGCCGCACCAAGTAACCATCGTTCTTCGGAACGACCAACGGGAGGAGAGTGCTTGTGCTCTCCTCCCTCATTTTTATAATTATGGTGATTATCAAGATTGACCTACTACGTAGAATACTCGCAGTTTTGCAATCTGGCCGAAGTGTGTTTTTAGTTGGTTCGACCGACAGCGGTAAGACACGATTCGTTCAAAATGAGCTCGTGCCATTTTTGAATAAACAAGAAATAAGGGTGAATTATTTTGCAAGCTGTGACAACTTGCCCAAAGAAGGTATCAAAAATACCGATTTCGTTATTGTTGATGAAGTCGAAGTAATGCAGGATATGCGCTTTCTTGAGACCCTTCATCCTAATGAACGCCCATACTATTCTGCCCAATATACCAATAAGGTGCAGCAATGGTTTCGCGCCCTGAATCGTATTCAGCAAACAGGGGTTTTTGTCGTAACCAGAAAGAAGCGGGCAATACCAAATTTTATCAAAAACGTCCAAACTCTTGATTGGAATGGCAAGACCGCTGAAGCAATTGAGTTCACAGATGATCATTCACATACTAGAGCATAGCTCGCCACGGGGCAGGTCCGGGTTGAATCAAAAGGCGAGGGTCTTGGCTCAACATTCGCTTTTGCTGTGCCCTGCATAGCCACGCGCAGTGGGGCGAAGTAGGGCCATTCCTCTTCCACCTCCACCCAAAGACCAAGCCGTGGTCGCGCTGGCAGAGATGCTGGGATTACATGTATTGACAAAAAAGACGGTGTATTATAATTTTAATACATCATTCATTTTTTGTTAATCTTATTATTTTATGCGCACCACTATTTCTGTGTCGCTGAATAAGGCCGGAGTGACAAAAATTAAGAAATTAGCTGTAAGGCGCGGCTTCCATACCGCCAGTGACTATTTGCGTTTTTTGCTTGAACAGGATGATGTAGATCTAATCAGCGAATCCGAACTCATTGCTCGGTCCAAAGAGGCTGATAACATGCATCGGAGCAATAAGCTCGTTCGCGCAAAATCTTTGTCCGAGTTTCTGGATTAATTATGGTGGTTGAGAATATTCTCTATCACCCTAAATTTGTTCGCGATTTTGAAAAATTACAAAAAAGCGACCAACATCGCGCCGTCAAAGTGGAGCGTATCTTCAAGACCAATCCTCTTCATCCGTCGTTGCGCCTTCATCCTTTAAAAGGAAAACTTACGGGATTATTTTCTATTTCAGTAACCATGCGCATACGTATTATTTTCAAGCGTATGGACAACGGCGATATTGTCTTTCTTTCTATTGGTCAGCATGATATTTATCGGTCATTATGATCATTTCACCTTTGCCGTGCCCTGTGTAGCCCGCCCGGGGC
>MGEP01000034.1:12499-13405 GCA_001791425.1 Candidatus Uhrbacteria bacterium RIFCSPLOWO2_02_FULL_48_12 | reverse complement strand
TCTACCATCTCCACCCAAAGACCAAGCCGTGGTGGCTCTGGAGGAGATGTTGGGGTGAGGAATGATTTTTGACTTTTGTTTTTTATAGAGATACACTGTTTGCATATAGATAGGGCGCCGCGTCGATTAGTGTTATGTCATAAAAGTTGATTGTTTTTGTTGTACATTATTATAATTTGGTTGCTGAATAACGCTCTGTTATTGCTATAACTATGACTATTAATGAAATTCGTAATCGAACTAAGCCGGTATTTGCGGTCAATAATGTAACGTTTGCCGGAGTATTTGGGTCGGTAGCGCGCGGCGAAGGCACGCCGTCAAGCGATATTGATTTGCTGGTGGCCTTGCGCGGCCGACGCAGTCTGCTTGATCTCATTCGCCTTCAGCGCGAATTAGAGGAGGTGTTACAACACCGTGTTGATCTAATCCCTATTGACTCGCTCCATCCTCGAGTGAAGCCGCAGGCAATGGCGGAACTTTGCGATATCTATGGGCAACGACCAGCTTTATAGCGATCATATTCACGAGGCTATTGTCAATATTAAAACATTTGTTGCTGGTATGACGTACGAGCAGTTTATGAATGATAAGAAGACATACAGCGCAGTTCTAAGGGAGTTGATTGTCATTGGCGAAGCGGCTAAACGACTCTCGGAAAAGTTTAGGCAGAGTCATAATACTATCCCGTGGCACGATGTAAGCGGCTTCCGAGATAAGGCAGTCCATGACTATGCCGAGCTTAATGCTGCCTATATTTGGGAGACGATAACGCGCGATCTACCACTCTTGGAGCGCGAGCTGGGTAAATAAGTGCTCGGCAATATTTTTTCCGCCGGTGCGTGTGCGGCGGCGCGCTTATGATGACAATTTTGGTTGCCCCAAAAGGCGAAGGTCTCGGCTCCACTT
>MGEP01000034.1:5281-12454 GCA_001791425.1 Candidatus Uhrbacteria bacterium RIFCSPLOWO2_02_FULL_48_12 | reverse complement strand
GCGGGCGAAGTAGGGCCATCCCTCTCCCGCCTCCACCCAAAGACCAAGCCGTGGTCGCTCTGGAGGAGATGTTGGGGTGATTGTGCGAGGATACAGATTGTTTGTTGCAATTTTTGTTTCTACCATCATACTAGTATACTAGTATGATGGTATTATATTTAAAAATAATTTAACCCTCTGGGATTAGGTGAATTTCTTCTTCAACGGTCTCATCCAACAGTTTCGTATTCATTTTTTGGTTTTAGAATTAATAACAGCACTCCTCCGCCGAGCATGATAATGCCGAGGAGCGGCGCGCTATATGAGAGAGAGATGTTATCAGCGATTAGCCCAAGCACTGGCAGAAATATCGCCCCGGCCAAACTATCAAAAAAATTTTGCGTTGATAAGGCGGTTGCTCGCGCGGCAGGGAGCAAGCGCTGTTGCACGTAGTTTTTTAAAACAGGATATTCAAATCCCTTGACACTAGAATAAATGAGCAAAAAAACTAAGAATACGCCGGCGTTTTTAAGTCCCATCATTATCAAAGATATACTTGGGATAATGATAATGGCGGCTAGCGATAGTCGTTCCTTTAGCCGCGATGCGATATCGTCGGCATAGATCGCGCTTACTGCTTGAATAAGCAGTAAGGCCGAATAGATATATCCAACATAAATTATATTGATTCCCCTTGCCACAATGAGCGGCTGGATCAATACCCCGCCAAAGAAACTGATTATGACTGCGATAAAAATAGTAAATATAAAATACCAGCGGACCAAAGGATTGCGGAGCGGTTGTTTAATGCCCGAAATAAGTGTTGACCAATAATCATTTTTGGCACCCGTCGGTTTAATGATTTTTGGTTCAATCATAAAAATGAATGATAGCGCGGCCAGGAGTAATATAAAAGCTTCAATGAGAAACGGCGCGCGATGATTATATACAAAAAGATACGCGCCCAACGGCGCAGTTAAGGCGCCGATAGTACAAAAAAGAGCATAGCTTATTCCTTCCGTTTTTGTATATTTGTCAATTGAGGATGTTTCTTGGAGGGAGTCATAGATGAGCGAGGTGTCCGCGCCAGAACGCATGGCCGCGCCAATGCCAAAAATAATCTCGGCTAAAGCAAACTGTACAAACGAACTTCCCGCACCGACTATAATGGTGCCAATGGCTATCAGTAATATCCCAAGGCCAGCAGAAAATTTTCTTCCAACGATGTCGGCCATGGCGCCTGTTGGAATTTCCAATACTATAGTGGTAATAAGGAAAATTGCTTGCAGTGAGGCAATATCAAAAAACGATAATCCAAAAGACGCGTAATATAAAATAATGATAGGCGCAATTAAAGATACGCCTTGAAAAATATGCGCCAAATAGTATTTCAAGATATTGGGATGGGTGGTATTGTTTGCCATTGAAAGATAACCATTGTTTTATGTCAGACTGGTTAAGTATATCATGTGCCCTTGCCCTGGCGGCAATGCTAGGGTAAGATTAAGGCATAATTTAGCCATCTAGGATATGCCGCAAACTACTCACAAACGCACAATTCTTATCGTGGAGGACGAGCCGTTTCTTTGTGAAATGTACAAAACTAAATTTGAGACATTGGGCTATAAAGTGGTGACGGCCGAAAATGGCAAAGAGGGTATTGAGCTTATGCGGCGGGAAAATCCGGATTTAGTGCTTCTGGACATTATTCTGCCGGTCATGGATGGATATACATTTTTGAAAGTGGTACGCTCCGACCCAGAGCTCAAAGACAGATTGATTGTAATTTTCTCTAATTTAGGGCAGGAGGAAGAAATCACTAAGGGCATGCAGTTAGGCGCTGATGATTATTTGGTGAAATCTGACCACACGCCGACCGAACTTTTGAAAAAAGTTGAATCAGTGTTGGCCAAGGGGAAATCCGATCGAGCCGACGCGGCCAAGCCCATACGCGTGCTTTTGATTGAAGACACGCGCGAAATTATTGAAATTTATACCGAGCGTTTCAAGCACGAAAATTTTGAGTGCCAAGTGGCGGAGAATGGTGCTTGGGGCTTGAAGGTTGCCCAAACGGATTCGTTTGACGTTATCCTTTTGGACTTGATGATGCCGGCCCTGAACGGATTGGAAGCCTTGAAAACCTTACGCGCTACGCCCAAGCTTAAAGACATTCCGATCATCGTGCTTTCTAATTCAGCCGAGCCGCACGATATTGAAGAAGCGCAAAAGTTGGGGGCGACCGACGTTTTTCTAAAACCGCGCGTCACTCCCAGCCAAATTGTCAACCGCATCAGAGAGTTGGTGAAAAGATAATAGCTGACAAATGTTTTGGTTCAGCCATTCCTGATCATTGACCAATTTATACCAGCATACTAGTATGGTGGTATAAGATGATATGGTGGCAATGAAGCTTAAGGCTCCCCGCGGCAATCCGCCAGCAGGCGGACGGGGAATTGGGCGGAGGAAAATAAATTTTATTATTTTTTAACCAGCAAATTTATGGGGAATCTGCGAAAAGAATACATTGAAGAATTGATAACCGTGTTTGGCCGCGCGGCCAGCGACCGGCGTCTTCTGCATGATTTTCTAAAAGACATCCTGGCGCCAGCCGAACTCAAAGAAATTGCACTGCGCTGGCAAATCGTCAAACAACTCAATCGTGAAGTGCCGCAGTGGGATATTGCCAAGAATTTGAGAGTAGCGGTGTCCACAGTAGGGCGAGGGGCAAGGATGCTGCTCAATGAAGAGGGTGGATTTAATCGTATCCTCAAGCGCTATTATTCTAGAAGATAGTTTACCTACGCACCCCGCCGCGGCGGGGTGCGGGGCTTCGCTCCACCCCAAATCCCTATGAAGCCCCGTTAGAAATGATATTTCTAACGGGGTAAAGTCGTGGAGCTTCACGCCCAGCATGATTTTGTTACCCTTACCCTAGCGTAGAAGAGAATAAAAGTGAAGTCCTAAAAACCATTCTCTAATTCGTGCGAATTAGAGAATGGTGAAGTCATGAGAGCTTCACCTAATTTTGTATTTTCTAGGCGCCCTAATAAGGGAGGGCTGTGGAGCGGTGGTTGCGCGTTTTCAAAACACAGCGATCTAGTGATTAAACAACGAGGGCTGAGGTTATCCACAGGGGTCACTTGACAGCCCCCGATCTTTGCCTTATGCTACCACCATACTAGTATACTAGTATGGTGGTATAAGGATTAAAGGTGATTGTATATTTACCCGACGCACCAGTCCGCCCGAGGCCGATAAAGTCGTGGAGCTTCACTTCCCTTTGCCGAATACTGAAAGCCATGGGTGTAAGTAGGTGGGTTCAACAAAGACGGAGAACCAATGAAGACTGAAACAAAGAATAGCAAAATAACCGATATTTTTATGAAGCGATATATTTTCAAGCAGCAAAATGATGCGCCCCCTGCTACGACGGGGCGAGGGTATCTTGAGCGGAATTCTTCCGAAGCCGAATACCCCCCTTCGCTCCGCCTGGCGGAGCTTCGGAGGGGTTATTCTCCTCGCCTTCATCCCTGCGGCGATCCGCCAGCTGGCGGAGCAGGGCATTCGGCGAAGGAGAATAACAATCAGTTAACTTGGTGGCAGCTCGCCCTTTTCGGAGCGCGAGCATAGTTTGCTGTTAATTTTTTTAAAGTAACCTCTGCCCGCTCTCCGAGCGGGCTTTTCGCATCTGCGAAAAGTACGTTCTTTACAACTACACAGTCAACCCCAGAAGGAGGTATACGATGCATGATGTGCTTCAAAAGACAATCTTAGGCCAACGACTCTCTGAGTCGGAAGCATACACAGCGATGAGGAACATTATGGCAGGTGAGGCAATCTCATCACAGATTACCGAATTTCTTGTCGCTTTACGAAGGAGAGGTGAAACCGTCGAGGAAATTACAGGTTTTGCACGGGCGATGCGTGAGGTGGCTATAAAAGTGCACACAAAGTCATATCCCTTAGTTGATATCTGTGGCACTGGCGGCGATGGATTGCACACGTTCAACATTTCAACTGCAGCGGCGTTCATCGCCGCGGGCGCCGGTGTTAAAGTAGCAAAGCACGGTAATCGCGCCGCATCATCGCAGTGCGGCAGTGCTGACGTCCTAGAAGAGCTAGGTGTCAATATCAACCTATCGCCCGAACATGTCGCTCGTTGCATTGACGAAATCGGCATTGGCTTCCTTTTCGCACGTTCGTTCCATCCCGTAATGCAGTACGTCGCGTCTGTGCGCAGCGAGTTGGGCGTGCGCACGGTATTCAACATACTCGGTCCGCTTATGAATCCTGCTGGCGCAACACGGCAGGTCACGGGCGTCTTTGACCAATACTTGATTAAACCCATTGCCTGTGTTCTCAACAACCTCGGGGTGGAGCACGCCTTTGTTGTTCACGGCGCGGGCGGGCTGGATGAAATTTCGACGCTTGGCGAAACAAAGATTGTTGAGGTACACCGGGGCGCCTTCCGTTATTATGCTATCACCCCCGAAGAGATTGGTTGCCGCCGCGCAACAATGAATGACTTGCGCGGCGGTACATGCGAGCAAAACGCCAGTATCATGCACGAGTGTCTTAGTATTGTGTCAAGCCCGCGCAAGGAAATCGCTATGCTCAATGCAGCAGCAGCAATCGTCGTAGCCGGATTAGCAAAGAGCATAGCTGGCGGCTTTGAATTAGCGCAGCAATCATGCTATACGGGAGCAGCACAAGAGAAATTGGAAGCATTGATTAACTTTTCGCACCGTACTTGATAAGGAGGATAAGGCATGGCCATCAAGGAAACCAGTTTTAGCGAGTTCCAGAGTTTAGCGGCACGCGCAAAGGCGGAGAAGAGAAGATACGTCTCAGTTCTGGCCGTGAGCCCGGCTGACCATCTCACGCCGTTGAGCATTGCTTCCCAAGTGGCAAAGTATGGCCAACCATTTGCGCTTCTAGAGAGCGTGTCGCAAGGGCAACATTTGGGGCGATTCTCTATCATTGCTTTCAGGCCATTTCTACGGTTCAGTGTGCGCGACAGGAAAGGAGAGGTTGAACTTTTAGACCAAGCGCCATATGTTCCCGACGGAATGCCGGCTCCGCTTGATCAACTCTCCGCCTTGCTGCGCTACTACAGTCCGCTAGCCCCAGCCGAAGCACCACCGTTTACGGGCGGAGCCATCGGTTACACTGGCTTTGAAGCCGCACCGCTCTTTGAGCCGGCTGTCACTCCGCCAGCACATGACGATTTAATGCTGCCAGACGTGCACATGTTATTCTTTCATGACCTTATCATCTACGATCACACTTGGCAGCAGATTATCCTCGTGGCGAATGCCTCGTTAGGATATGGCGATGATGCCTGGACATTCAAATGGGCCCAGCGCGATCTAAGATCACTCCAGCAGTTCCTCCAAAACGATCTCCTGCCATTAGAACCGCTCCCTGCGCCCACTTCACCCATCACCTCAACACACACCAGGGAGAGCTACCACGAAATGGTGCGGAGTGCTAAGGAGTATGTTGCCAGGGGTGATGTCTTTCAGGTGGTTTTGTCGCAGAGGTTCTCCACAACCACCTTAGCCAGCGGCCTCAACCTCTATCGGCATCTGCGTCGGTTGAACCCCTCGCCCTATATGTTCTTCTTGAATCTGGGCAAGGGGGTGGAGCTCATTGGCGCTTCACCAGAGGTCATGGTGCAAGTGGCGGGAGATCAGGTGCTGTTGCGGCCCATTGCGGGCACACGCCGGCGCGGTCAAGACGTCTCCGAGGACGAGCGATTGGTCTGTGAGCTCATGCATGATCCCAAAGAGCTGGCCGAGCATATGATGCTGGTGGATCTCGCGCGCAATGATGTGGGCCGGTCGGCTGTGGCCGGTACAATTCGTCTCACCAAGCACCTTACCGTAGAGAACTACGCTACCGTCATGCACATTGTGAGTGAAGTCGTGGGGAAACGCGATCCCAAGCTGGACATTCTCACCATCGTTGGTCAGTGCACTCCAGCTGGTACGCTCGCCGGCGCTCCTAAAATAATGGCCATGAATATCATTGCCGCTTTGGAAGGACGACGGCGCGGACCTTATGGCGGCGCAATCGGCTACTTCACCGATCAAACGGTTGACACCGGCATCTTTATTCGCAGTCTTGTTAAGATAGGAGATCGTATTTACTGGCAGGCCGGCGGCGGGATTGTGGCTGATTCAGAGCTCGAAGCAGAGTATCGGGAAACACTGGACAAGGGTCGAGCCATTGGGCAGATCTTTGGCAGTGCTTGGGATGAGTTTGTTGCTAAAGGAGGAAAGTGAGATGAAACGACGACTACTGGTTCTGGTCATTGATCACTTTGATTCGTTCACCTACAACCTCGTTCAGTACCTAAGAGAGCTTGGGGCGGAGGTGGAAGTGGTGCGAACGAACATGCCCTTTGAGGAGATCAGGCGAAGAGCACCGACGCACATCGTGCTCTCGCCCGGGCCCGGGCACCCTAAGGACGTGCTGGCGTTTCTTAAAGCCATTGAGCATTGGGGAGGAATAGTGCCGATTCTTGGGGTTTGTCTTGGCTGTCAGGCCATTGGTATGAGCGTTGGCGCAGAAGTGGAATGCAATTTCAGAGTGATGCACGGCAAGACTTCTCGCATTTATCACCATCGCGACAATCTCTATGGCGAGCTCTACGGCGCCTATCACGGCTCAGTGAGAACGTGGTCAACGCTTTTTGAGGGCATGCCTGAACCATTTGAAGCCATGCGCTACCACTCCCTCATCGTTATGCCGGCGCCGGCGGGTCTGGCCGATAGGTCTTTCAATGTTTTGGCTTACACCGACGAGCGGGAGATCATGGCCATCTCTTTGGTTCAGCCCTTAAGCGCTTCGCCGATCATTGGCGTGCAGTTTCATCCAGAGTCTTACTATACGCCGGAGGGGAAAACCATGCTCAATAATTTTTTGAGCATGGAATAGGAGGAAAAAAGTTTCGGGGCGGGAATTGTTTTAATTCCCGCCCTTTTAATTTTTGCAGTAAGACAGTGTGATTAAGGTTTGTTTTTTGCCAAGGGTAAACTAAAGCTGAAAGTGGAACCCTTGTTTTTTTCCGATTTAACCCACACCTGGCCGCCCATTTTCTCCACTAGTTCTTTGGTGATAAAGAGGCCGAGGCCAGTACCCTGAATTTTTTTGAAAATTTCGGCTTCCGAGCGGAAGAATTTTTCAAAC
>MGEP01000034.1:0-5261 GCA_001791425.1 Candidatus Uhrbacteria bacterium RIFCSPLOWO2_02_FULL_48_12 | reverse complement strand
GATTTCGTGGGTAATAGTAACAAGGCCGCTCTCACGATTATATTTAATAGCGTTAGACACGAAATTCATAATTATTTCTTTAAGCCGCGCCGTGTCCGCAAGAACCAAAGGGAGATCAGCGGGCGGTTGATAAACAAGCGTTAATTTTTTCTCGGCGGCCAGAGGCGCAACCTCTTCCAGTATTGCCTCGGTGCTTTCTCTGATATCAACAGCAAATACTTCAATTTTCAGGCGGCCGGCTTCGGAGCGCGCGATTTCTAGAATGTCGTTGACTAATTGGACAAGACGATCATTGGCCCGGGAAACAGTTTCCAAAGATTGCCTAACGCTGTCTGTTAGATTGGCTTTTGTATCTTCAAATATCATGGAAATGTATCCTTTGATGGCCGTGACTGGGGTGCGCAGTTCATGGGCGGCGATAAAGACAAATTCATTTTTTAATTCCTGCAGGCGTTTAAGGCCGGCAGTCATCTTATTGAAGGCGTCTCCCAGCTCTTGGAGTTCATCTTTGGTTTTGATCATTACCTGGTAGTCAAAATTGCCTTTGGCTATTTCAGCCGCGCTCGTTTCCAATTGTCGGATTGGTTTAATAAGGCGGCTGGCAAAAAGCGGCGCAAAGAAGAGAACAGCAATAATAGATACCAAGGTCATATTGACAATTTGATTGCGGATATCCTGCATCAAGGCGTCGGCGTCGTTCAGCGGCCATTCTGCTAAGAGCACCCAGCCGCTGTCATTTATTTTTTTGCCCGCGCCCACTACCGGGGTTTTGTCCAATAAACTTTCATAGCGATCACGTTCATTTAGAGCGTCTAATGCTTCTCCTTGCAGCAGACGGCGCACCCGACTGCTGTTGGCGAAACTTGTTCCGGCCGGTACATCTTTTCCACCGCCATGAGCAATTAGCGAACCGTTGCTGTCGAGCAAAACCAGATAGCCGCTTGTGCCCAGTCTGCCTGCTGACACAGAACGCACAAGCGGCAAAAGATTAACATCGGCTGACAGCACCCCTATAATCTGCTTGTTGAAGTCATAAAGCGGAGCAGACATGGTCATCATAGGGCCGGTCAGTGTGTAGTAAACATCGCTAATGTAGTTCTGTCCCTTGATGGCTTCTTGAAATTGAGGCAGGTTCGTATTGTATAAAAACTGACCGGATATACCATCAGATGCTACCCCTTGTTCTTGACTGATCCGCTCGGTGGTCAAACCAGCTGAATCAATGAGACTAATTTCGGCAAAGGCGCGATTTGACTCCATCATGTTTTGAAGAAGAAGTTTGAGCTGTTCTTTGTTGGTTAAGGTCGCCGTCACATCTTTTTGGAGTGTTCCCTTGGTTGAACCAACATGCAGTTCCAATACTCCTAAAGTATCGGCAAAAAATTTCTCTATCTCCTCGTCTTTTTGGGCGATTAACTGCATTTCCAAATTAGAAACATCGCGTCGGTGCGATAAATCAATAAAATGAAGAGCAATGCCGCCCAAGAACAAAACAGGGATGACGGCGAAAGCAATAAAGGAAATGATAAAACGCGCGGCCAGTCGGCTTTGGATAAACTTCAGCAGTAGCGGCTTGTTACGCATAGTGTTTCTCACAGTTTTATTCTAATCCAAAGCGTTGAAGCGTTTGGCTACCAAGATAAGTTCTTTCGAGTGGTCCTTGGCGGCCGAGCCCCATGATATCGCTAGTTGTTAGCTTTTCTATCTGTAAGCCATAACCCTCTTGAATCTTTTCCTGATAACCGTCAGGTATTCCCAAGGTGTGATAAAATTCATGCGCCAGAGTAGTTGTATTTTCCTGCTGGTATTCCAGTTCGGTAAAGTATCTTCTTGATATTAAAACAGCTGGCTCGCCCACTGCTCCCGAAGCCCCGACTCCTTCATAGAGAATGATTAAGGGCTGATAGTCAGCTTCAGGCAACTGACTGCTGAATTTATCGTTCCACAGATCGCCGCCAGCGCTCAATAATCGTTTTTCTATTTCTGCGGCAGTCGTGCGCAGGGCTTCAGGGTTTCCTTTATTGGTGTTGTCAGTGTCGTAAAATATGCTTTCTTTTTCTCCGATAATGGGTTGTTCGTAAATTTTATAAGTCAGACGAGAATATCCTTGAAACTGCAGTTCATGAAATTTTTGCAGTTTAGAAAGATTTTCCTCTAAGAGCTCGCGCCAATTGTCAATTTGTTCGGTTTGCTTGTCAGACGGTACAAAGTACACGGCCGTGACATTAATGCGGGATATTGGTTTTTGCGGGTTATCATAAAAATGCAGTGGGGTCGTGGCCAGAGCCGGCTCGCGGTAAATTTTTGGCACGCCAACTCGAAAATACAAAAAAGACAAGGCACTCGCTAGGCCAATGAGTAAAAGGGCAAAGTATTTCCACATATTCTTGGGTAAGTATGTTTGCTTTAAGCTTCCAGAGCGCTGGCAGGACGCTTAACGCTATGAGCCGAATTTTGCCACAGCGATTTGAGAGAGATCAGCGTTCGTTATACCCAAACCCAAGGAGCGCATAATGGCAAAAGCGTCAGCCGGCCGTCCAAGGTAGTAGCGCTGTTTGTTTTTGGGATTGACATACCAGGCCTCGCCCTTCTCCTCAACCTGCAGAAGAATCATGCCGGCAAGGCGCGCAGCCAAGGCCGAGGCAGCAGCCGGCTCACTCAAGGACGAAGATTCTGTCGTGGTGCTGGCTTTGGCTGACACTTGATTTATATTTATTGATTCATTTCCAGCGAGATCCACGGCGCGCACTGTATAGTAATAGGTCTTATCCTTCACCACCGCCGTGTCAATGTAAGTCGCGTCAGTGAGATCAGTGGCAATAACAACGCCAAGCTCGCCCGAGTTATTGGAGCGGTAAATTTTCGCATGGCTGAAGTCCGCGCTAGGATCTATCCAAGTCAGAACGACGCCGCTTTTCTTGGCACTGGCTGTGGGGGTAGTTGGCATATGCGGCGGCGTAATATCAGCCGCGGCAATAATGGCGAATCGGGTCAGGTGATTGACCGTGGCTGTTATTAAATGTTCCTGTTCATTGACGAGACTGGCCGCGATCTCCTGCCAAACGCCGGCCACAGTATCCCAGTAGGCCATTTTGAGTTCCTTCACGCTGATGCCTTTATTTTTTAGTTCAATTGGATCATAGGGGATGGTGACAGTGATAGAGGCGTTGAGCTTGGTAACGTCCTGCCCCTGTTCGTTTAAGGCCTTGACTTCATAGCCCACGCCAACAACCTGCGCTGAATCCTGCTCAGGCAATTCGGCGGCCGGCGAAATGGTCACGGTGGCGCGGCCGGCCGCGGCAATGCTGTTGGCCGGCACGGATACGCGCATTCCGTCTTCGGTGGCCACCACATTTGGCATATTGGCGTTGCTCGTGGCGGTGACGGGGGAGGGCAGTTCACGCTCTTTTTCCAAAAGAAGGTTTTGGACAATGCCGCCGGTGGTTGAGGGGGTTAAGGCCACTGTAGAGCTTTTGTATAAGGCGTCCTCGTATTTTGCTGTGGCCGCCAAGCGCCAAGTGTCGCGGTTGCTGATGGCCAGAGAATATCTGCCTTGGCTGTCGCTTTTCGTGTCAACGTAGCCGCCGCGATCTGACCAAGCAGAGACAAAGGCCTCTTTAGCAGATGATCCCACATAAGTTGTTCCTTTAATAATGGTATTGGAACTGCGGAAGCTCAAGAGAATTTCTTTTTTGGCGCCGGCTGCAAGGGTAAGTGAAATTTCCTCAGGATTAATGAGGCCGTCCTCGGACACGGCATAGACCTTAATGGAATAATTGCCCGGCGGAACATTTATGCTGAATTGACCAAAAGCGTCTGTCCGTGCGCCAGTGCTGAAACGCGCTTTGGCAACCAGCGTCTCGCCGGACAAAACCGCGCTGTCAATTGTTTCCACGGCCACCCAAGCATTGGGGAATGGTTCTCCGGCGGGGCGCTTGACTGCGCCGTAAATCACGGCCTCGCTTGGCAGAAGTTGAATATCCTTTTGAACACTTTCACCTTCAGCTACATTTATTGATATATTAGCTTTGGGGCGGAAATAGGATGTGCCAGCCGACACGTCCATGACATCCGCTCCGAGATACCAGGTGCCGCTGATAACCGTGAGTTCATAGCGGCCGGTTGTTTTATCAACCGTTGTTTCGCGCCAGACGCCGTTATTGCCCGAGGCGAATATGCGCGCGGCCGCGCCCGTCACCGGTTTATTGGCAGAGTCAGTGATGAACCCCCAGATTTTAGAAATGTTCTTTTTGACGAGGAGAGTAACATTTGCTGATTGACCTGAGACAACAGTGACACTAATGGCGCCGGTAGTTATCCATGAACTGTTGCTTGGAGATTCCAGAACTAGACGATAACTTCCCGGCGCGGCGCGCAAAGAAAATATGCCGCGCTCAACACTGGTGCCCTTTGATTGCCCGGCGGAACTTTCCAAGTAAACAAAACCGAAGAAGTCATCCGCCAGACCGTCGAGCGCGTCTTTAACCGTTCCTTTAATTTCGCCATCGGCAATTATTGTTTCCTGCGCCGTAGTGGCTCCGGGGAAATACTTGTCACAAGTGGCCGGGTCGCCGGTGCCCGAGCCGGGCGTGGTTTTACAGTAGTTGTAGCAATCCTGATAGGATGAGCAAATTTTGCCGGAGTTTGGGAACTTGAAAGGATAAATAATCACCGTTGTGCTTTGGGAGCAGTCAGGAATACCGGCTGATTCCGGCTTGCTAAAATCGCTGGGGTTGGGCCAGGTCACCTGATCGGGCTTGGTATTCGCGCAGGCGGCTTTGGCCGCGTCAACTATTGACGGCGGAGCATTGATGGAGATATAAGAGCGCAATCCCAAGTTGTTCCAGATCATTTCTTTCCAGCCCGTGGGCGTAGACCACAGAGATTGACCGGCGCAATTGGTTATTGGCTCGCTTGAGCACGCTTTTACAGTGCTCGTGCTCAGCAAAACATATTTATCCATGGCGCCGTTAAAATAGGCGTTGCCCATGTTGTGGCAACCGGATCCGAGGAGCGGAGTGATTGTAGCGGGGCAGCTTGAGGAAGTGGTCGTGTCAATGGTGTTGGCGATGCAGGCAGTGCCATCCCAAGCGTAGCCGCTTTGACATGAGGCAGTGTTGGACACACAAGCAGTGCCGCTCCAAGTGGATCCGCTCGGACAAGTTGTGGAGCTAGTCACGCAACTGGTGCCATTGAAATATTGAGTGGACGTACAAGCCGCGGCAAGCGTGCACTTAGCCGGGTCAGGCATGCCAAAGTCA
>MGEP01000033.1:4319-5301 GCA_001791425.1 Candidatus Uhrbacteria bacterium RIFCSPLOWO2_02_FULL_48_12 | reverse complement strand
CTATATTCCATATTCTGGGCATGAAATTCATACTTAGAGCTTGGGCTTAATCTTGTGCCACTCTGTTGCCTGCTCACAGACATTGCCAACGGCCAAAATCGTCGCTTCGTCAAAACGGCGGCCGATTATTTGCAGACCCACGGGCATGGCACTGCCGCCGTCTTCCGGTTTGGCAAAACCAGCCGGCAAAACCAAGCTGGGAAGCCCGGCCAAACTCGCTGGACTCATAAAAATATCTTCTAAATACATTTTCAATGGATCATCAATCTGCGCTCCCAATTTGAAAGCTACGTGCGGAGCAGCCGGGCCAATAATCGCATCCACTGATTTGAGCGCTTTGTCAAAATCTTGATTAATAATGGTGCGCACTTTTTGTGCCTGCAGATAATAGGCATCATAGTAGCCGTGCGACAAGGCGTACGTGCCAAGCATAATGCGCCGTTTGGCCTCTGGTCCCAAGCCATGCCCGCGCGACTGGGCGTAAACGTCAAACAAATTTTTGGCGCCCATAGCGTGATAACCGTAGCGAATACCATCATAACGCGCGAGATTCGCGCTGATTTCTGATGGAGTGATAACATAATAAACCGGGATGCCGTACTTGGCGTGAGGAAGCGACACATCAATTACTTTACCGCCAAGTTTTTTCACAGTATCAATCGCTTCTGTAATTACTTTGGCAACTCCGGCTGTCAATCCGCCGGCCTCAAACCATTCTTTGGGCACGCCAAACCGCAAACCCTTAAGATCAGTTCTGGCCTCAATGGCCTTCTCGTATTCGTTTTCGCGCGGCGGCTCTGGATACGTTGTTTGGTCAAAATGATCTGGACCAGCGATCGCCTTCAGCAATACTGCCGCGTCGCTCACGCTTTTGGCCATTGGCCCGATAACGTCGGTTGATGAAGTCATAGATAAAAGACCAGAGCGCGACACGCGGCCATAGCTTGTCTTCAAACCAACCACGCCGCAAAATCCCGCGGGA
>MGEP01000033.1:3966-4310 GCA_001791425.1 Candidatus Uhrbacteria bacterium RIFCSPLOWO2_02_FULL_48_12 | reverse complement strand
GAGCCGCCCGTGTCAGAACCCAAGGCACCAGCGCAGAGATCCGCGGCCACAGCCGCGGCTGAACCGCCGGATGAGCCGCCGGGCACGCGCGTCAAATCCCACGGATTTTTTGTCGGCCCAAAGGCGGAGTTTTCCGTAGAAGCGCCGTGCGCGAATTCATCAAGATTGGTTTTTCCTAGAATTACCGCACCTGCCTCTTTTAATTTTCTAATCACGGTTGCGTCATAAGCCGCTTCGTAATTTTCCAAAATTTTTGAGGCCGCGGTGACGGGCAAACCAACAGCGGTAATGTTATCCTTGATGGCTAACGGCACGCCCAAAAGATTCCCGTCTTCCCCGCGGCT
>MGEP01000033.1:3675-3884 GCA_001791425.1 Candidatus Uhrbacteria bacterium RIFCSPLOWO2_02_FULL_48_12 | reverse complement strand
TCATCAAGGCGCGCCAAATACGCTTTTGCGACCTCAACGCTGGAAAACTCTTTCTTCTTCAGCCCATCCGCTGTCTCAATTATGCCCAATTTAAAAATCTCCATAATAATTCTATCCAATATTCTTCCGCCAGAGGCGGACAAGTAAGAATTCGAGAATAGTTTAGAAGTGTGCAAAAGAAATGTTATTCAAACACGGCTTTGACTTTG
>MGEP01000033.1:0-3519 GCA_001791425.1 Candidatus Uhrbacteria bacterium RIFCSPLOWO2_02_FULL_48_12 | reverse complement strand
ATGTAGTCCAAAATACGCGCTAATTCCTTCTGATAGCGCTTGATTTCATCTTCCGTAAGCTCCAGACGAGCCAATTCGGCAATATGTATTATTTCTTCTCTGGTGAGTGACATATCTTAATATTCAATATCATATCTTTACATACTATAAATTAAAAGCGGCCGCCAGTCTAGACCGACCTTACCGACCCCATTCAATAAAGAGCAATACACCTAACTTCGCGATCGCGAAGTTAGGTGTATTTGACTGAATGGCGCAACTTTGATGCGAAACTCTCCCTTACTTAAACTTACTTAAATCATTTTTAATAAATCTGCTTCGTCTAAGATTTGAATGCCAAATTTTTTGGCCTTATCATATTTTGAGCCCGGCTCTTTGCCAGCCACCACGTAAGAGGTTTCTTTGCTCACACTTTCTGATGTTTTCCCGCCCAAGGCCCGTATCCGCGCCTTGGCTTCTTCGCGGCTCATGGTTTCAAGGGTGCCGGTCAAAATAAAAGTTTTGCCGCTAAGCGGCCCCTTGCTGGCCGCGGCATGGTATGGCAAAACAACCACGCCATTATCTTCAAATTTTTTCAGCAATTTCTGATGCGCCTTGTCGCGGAACCATTCAAAAATGCTTCTAGCAACCACTGGCCCAATATCAGCCACACTCATTAAATCTTCTTCATGGGCGCGCGACAATTTTTGGAGCGAGCCAAAATGTTCTGCCAGAGCCAAACTTGTTTCCTCGCCCACGTGCGTAATTCCTAAGCCGTTAATAAAACGCGCCATGTCCGCGCGCTTTCTCGCGGCAATGGCTTTGAGCAAATTATCAGCCGCCAGATCGGCAAATCCTTCCAGCTGAAGCAAATCTTCTTTTTTCAGGGCAAAAAAGTCCGCCGGATCCTGCACCAAACCTGCCTGCATTAACTTCTCCACGATTTTGTCTCCAAGGCCATTGATGTCTAAAGCCGAGCGAGCGGCAAAGTGAATGTTGCGCTCAAGATTTTGCGCGTAGCAATTTTTCTTATTCGTACAATATGCCCCTACTGTTGCGCCGGTGCCGCCGGCTCGCTTCTCTACTGGTGAACCGCACACTGGACAGCGCTTAGGCATCACGAACTCTTTCTCGCGGCCGCCGCGCAATTTTGGCAGAACCTGAACAATGTCAGGAATAACATCGCCGGCTTTCTCTAAAATAACCGTATCGCCAATTTTTAATCCTAAACGTTTAATCTCATCTTCGTTGTGCAGAGTAGCGCGCGAAACAGTCGTGCCCATCACAGTTACCGGCCGCAAATGCGCCACTGGTGTCAACACTCCGGTGCGGCCGACTTGCACGACAATATCTTCCACCACTGTGGTCGCCTGCTCGGCCGGAAATTTAAAAGCAATGGCCCAGCGCGGGGCTTTGCCGGTGTAGCCCAAGCGCTCCTGCCAATCGCGGCGATCAAGCTTTAGCACCACGCCGTCAATCCAGTAATCCTCTTTGTCTTTTTTCTTTTGCCACGTCTCCCAATAGCTAATAACTTCGTCTATGTTCGCGCAGCGGCGATAATGCTTGCTGACCCTAAAACCCAATGACCGCAAACGCTCCAATTCTTCGCTTTGTGTCGCCGGCAAATTATCTCCCGCTGATAAATCATAAATAAAAGTATTGAGGCGGCGTTCAGACGCGATCTTGGGATCAAGCTGGCGAATGGCGCCAGCCGCGGCATTGCGCGGATTGGCAAGCAGTGGTTCGCCGCGTTTCTTGCGCTCGCGGTTCAACTTTTCCAAAACTGAACGCGCCATATAAACCTCGCCCTCCACCACGACATCAACCGGTTCTCGCAAAACGAGAGGAATACTCTCAATGGTGCGCAGATTCATAGTGACGTCCTCCCCTGTCACGCCGTCTCCCCTTGTCGCGCCCAAAACAAACCGTCCGGCCTCATAGGTTAAAACCACGTGCAAACCGTCAATTTTTAACTCTGCAGTGTAGGCGACGTCTTTTTTGGCGTCAAGGCCTAAAAATTTTCTGACGCGCGCATCAAAGGCGCGAATTTCTTCAGCGCTAAAAGCATCATTAAATGACCACTGCGGCACCGTGTGCTTTACTTTATGAAACTGCTTGAGGGGCACACCGCCAATGCGCTGGGTTGGAGAATCAGGAGTAATTAACTCTGGATACTGCCGCTCCAGCTCCGCGAGTTCATGCTTTAATGAATCAAGCGCGGCATCGCTAATCTCCACCTTATCCAAAACATGGTAAAGATAACGATGATGCTCTATTTCAGCACGAAGTTTTTTAACTCTTGCCCTTACTTCTTCTTTGGTGAGTATCTTCATAGTCTAGATACCAGAAACTATAATTTCTAAGCACTAATATCTAAGCCCATACGAAAGTACGAAATCGTACGAATATACGAAATATCGTTGATCGTGGGAACAGGCAATTTTCGTACCTTTCGTACCTTTCGTATTATTTCGTAATTTCGTAAGAATACTGTGTTATTTATAATTCTAATAAGCTAAGAAGCTAACGCCTGATTCCTAGTTAGTAATTCACTTCCACCGATCTCTGCGCCTTGCCAAAACTGCCAACTGATTTAAGAGTAGTGGTGCCGCTGACGGCATTGTTCATATCGAATTGTATATCAGTTTGACTGCGCACCGAGCTCCAAATGCGCAAATCGTCAATGAGACCATTAAAGGTATTACCTGCACTGCCATCACCTTGAGCGCCGATTTTCAGTGTGAATGTACTGTCAGCGATAGGATTACGTGTGGTGGTTTTAGTACCCTTAACTTCACCACCCACATAACATGTTAATGTATCAGTTGCTGAATCAAATGTGGCGGCTACATGATACCATGCGCCCGCGTCAATAGTAGTTGTACCTGATTCACACCAATCAAAACCCTCACCCTGAACATTGTAAGCATAAAGCAAATTATCATTACCCACGCGCATAGCGTAACCTCCATAACCGAGGTCCCATGAATATCTTTCCACGATATCATCTTGGGAACCAGTCGAAGATCGTTTTATCCACGCCTCAATAGTCCAACCAGAATTCAGGTCAAAATCCGCACTGGCCCCAACTCTCACATAATCTTGCGTGCCATCATTCAGGGAAACGGCATTTACAGAATGCCCGGCTGCCCAACCGGCGCCATTAAGAAGAGAACCTGTGTGGTCATTGCCAGAATTGTCATCTGTTGTTGCCCCGCTCCCTTCATCAAACGCATAAGCCGCTACTAAATTCGTTGCTGGGCCGCCGGTTTTGGTAACTGTGTATTTTGGCGGCCCAGACTCATCAATTGAACTTCCGGTAAAAGTTCCATTAAAATCCGCATATAACCCCGCTTCAATGCCGCTATCAGCCGCGGCCAAGGCCTTCATGGCGTCAAACACTCGCCGAGTCAAGCGCACCTGCGTGGTTATGACCGAAGTCACGGTTAAGCCAATAGTCAGCATTGTTGACAAAACAAGAATGCTCAACAGCAGGGCGTAGCCGTTCTCTTTCCTTAAAGCGATGAATGAATTAATCAT
>MGEP01000032.1:6661-8583 GCA_001791425.1 Candidatus Uhrbacteria bacterium RIFCSPLOWO2_02_FULL_48_12 | reverse complement strand
TATCACGGTGAATATCGCTAATGGGGTTGGCGAAGCCATGGACATTTTCGCCGGTTCTCCGAGCGGATTCAAGGCGAAACAGGTGTCGGTGACGACGAACCCACAGGCCTTTACCATCAATTTGACTGACGGCACATGGTACGTCGGGGTCGGGCCGCAGATGCCCAAGGGCTTTATGTCTGGCCCGCCGCCCACGCCGAGTTATTTGCCGCCAAAACCCAAAGATGTGCGGGTGACGAATCCTACTTGCACGGTTGACGGTACGGCCGGATGCAGTATTACCTTTACGCTTTCAACCGCCTCAAAACAGATACGCGGTCTGGTAAAGGACGGCGCAAGCAAAGTAATGGCCAATGCTGAAGTGTATGCTTACTCTCCAAACGGCGGTTTTGGCACGCACGCGCAAGCTGATTCAGCAGGCGCCTTCACACTCGGCGTGACAGACGGCAGTTATATTGTTGGCTCGTTTGTACCGGGCATGCCGCCATCTAAAGAAGTGCCGGTCATAGTCACTAGCGACGCTACGACTTATCTTTTGATTGACGGGGCGACCACGGCCATTACTCCAGCGGCCGCGGCCACTTCCTTCATTTTGAAAGTAGCTAAACCAGATTACACGATTTCCGGTAAAGTAACTGACGGTACGAACGTGGTGCAGGGCGCTAACGTGTATGCTTATCGCAACGACGGTCCAGGATACGCCAACGCCAATACTGATTCTTCCGGCAACTACACGTTGTATGTTTCAAACGGCACCTGGAAGGTTGGAACATTCCTGCCGCAATACGGCAACTTGGCGGAATTAACCGTCACCATCAATGGCGCGAACGCCACCAACCAGAATTTCTCCCCAACAGCCACCGGCACGTTCCGTTCAGTTTCCGGTACCGTGACCTCTGGCGGCACAGCAGTACAGGGCGCGTTTGTCCGGCTCTCCGGCAATGGTATGTTTAATGAAACAATTACCGGCGCTGACGGCATCTACAGTTTCAAAGTACCCGTGGGCAGTGGTTACGTTATTCGCGCCTTTATTCCAAATGTTGGCGAAAGCGCGCCTCTGGCCGCCTTTGATGTGGCTGGCAGTGATGTGACAGGCAAAGATATTGTTGTGACCACGCCGCGCACTGTCACTGTCACTTTCTCGGCGAGCGTTACTAAAGCATTTATTGATCTTTTCAGCTCCAACGGAGTAGGTAATCACGTGGAAATAAATAATACCACCACCGGGACGCTCCAAGTGCCCAACGGCACCTACAATGTTCGGGTGGGTATGCCGGGCACAGCCATTGGCTTAACTGATATTGCTGGAACAGGAGGAACAGTTTACAGCTCTACGACTGGTGTCGTTACCGTTGACAGCAATGAAGCGTTAACCGTAACCGTGCCGACTCTGCGCGCCGTGACCGGCACAGTAACTGACGGCACGAATAATCTCGCTGACGCTTGGGTGGAAGTGGTGAGCAATGCAAACGGTGTGCACTTTGGCACGAAGACCGCCACTAACGGAAGCTTTACCCTTAACATGGCTGACGGCACATACAAGATTAACGCTATGAAGCCGGGCTTTTTCCGTGAACCAAGCAACTTAATCGTGAACGCCACAACGGCGGCGCAAACCCTGACCGTGAGCGCGGCTTCAACTACAATCACTGGTCAGGTGCTGATTGGCTCCTCGGGCGCGGCCAACGCCTTCATTAGGGCAGAAAAGCAAGGCGGCGGATTTGCTGGCGCGCAGGCCGATGCCACGGGCGCTTACACTCTCTATGTAAACTCGGGCGTGTGGCGCGTGCTGGCAGTGGCTGATGGGTATGCCGAGGCCGCTTACGCCCAAAATCCGATTGATGTAACCGGCGGATCAGTCAGCGGTAAAAATATTACAGTGACGACAGCCGTTGGCTTAGCCGCGCCTAAGACAAAACCAA
>MGEP01000032.1:1222-6588 GCA_001791425.1 Candidatus Uhrbacteria bacterium RIFCSPLOWO2_02_FULL_48_12 | reverse complement strand
GTACCTCCACTTCAGCCGGCAATGTACAAGCCAAGG
The DNA here is from genome assembly GCA_001791425.1 of Candidatus Uhrbacteria bacterium RIFCSPLOWO2_02_FULL_48_12. GTDB lineage: Bacteria > Patescibacteriota > Patescibacteriia > GWA2-46-9 > GWA2-46-9 > GWA2-46-9. The sequence goes on along the minus strand of MGEP01000032.1, from coordinate 6,552 downwards.
AAACCAACAATGTTCGCGAAACCAGCTCAGCCAAGCCCTTAAAGAGCTTTGACAGCTCCACAAGTACTTATGTCAACATGGCTAAAGAAATCAAAGCCACTGATTCAAGCGGTAATCCCATCACCACTCTTAATGATTCCATTACCGTGGAAATGACTTACAGTCTCGCGGAATTGGCGGCTACGGCCTCTGGCAGTGATACTTCAATCAACACCCAAGCTGAAGCAGACACCTTGAAGATGGCTTACTGGGACGAAACAACTTCCAACTGGGTGACTAAGCCAACAACGATTACTTACAAAGATTCAAGCGGTAATATTATTATTGATATGACGACCATTGATACGGCTTCTGAATTCAGCACCAATGTTGCGACAGCCACAATTTCGGCCGCCACTGACCACTTCTCTCTCTACGCGCCGGTTGTTTCGGTTGACGGCGCGCCCACATCCGCGCCTTCGGGGTTAGCCAGAACCAGCGGCACTACCACTTCCATAACTATGGGCTGGACCCAGGTGAGCGGAGCGACAGGATACGATATTTACCGCAGTGCTACTTCGGGTGGAACATTTGCCCGCCTTGGCAGTGAACCGACAGTGTCCTCGGGTTCAACCGTAACATACGCCGATAGCAGTCTAACAGCCGGCACCACTTATTACTATAAAATTACGGCTTTGAATGCCGTGGGCGAATCATTGCCTTCAAGCGAAGTAAGTATGGCCACATCAGCATCCACGGGCGGCGCGTCTTCGGGCGGCGGTACTTACACTCCAGCGCCAACAACACAAACGCCAACCACCACTACTGAACAGCCAACCACTACAGAGGCCGCGCCAAAAACACCAGTTGCCTCAACAGAGCCAGCGGCAACCGTTGAGGCCTCACCCATCACTCAAATTATTAGCGAGTCTACGAAGATCGCTACGGCCAACGCCGAGACAGTCGCCCAAGCTGTTGGTAAGTCCCGCGACCTTGGTTTGGAACAGCGTTATCAGTCAACTATTGTCGCTCGCATTGTGTTGGCCAATACGCCAGCCGCGACAAAAGCCCGAGTGGTGAACTTCGTGACATATGGCACAAGCACAACGCAGGTCCTTGGCGCGGGCGAGCGCGGCGGAGTAGTGAACAGTTTCCGCACGGCTTATGGAAAAGTGCCGGAATCAGAAGCTGACTGGCAGGATGTTGTAAAGATTGCCAATGGCCGCTGGCCCTCAACCTTGAGCGCGGCGAGAGAGAAAACAGTGTCCGCCGCCTTCAAGAAGATATATCTGAGAAACGCAGATAGAGCCAATCCATTTGACGACGCCGCCGTGACAGTCATGGCCTATGGACTCCGTCCAAGCGCACGCAATATGAACTCTGAAAAAGCCGCCATAAATATCTACAAAGGAATATTCAAGAAAGGACCATCTTCGGCCGCGGATTGGGACGCAGTCAGGGCCATTGCCTATTCTGGCGCCACACGGTAATAAGTGAGTTTGCTGCAAATCAGCCGCAACCAAGCATCCTTTGTGCCTGGTTGCGGCTTTGTGAAATAGATAAATTGTAGTATACTTAAACTTGATTATTCCCTGTGGTCTTGCCGCAGGGTTACCATATGAAGCAATCTCAAGGCAACCCTCCTTGATACCGCGCGGTCTTGCCGCGCGGAGGTTCATTCCTGAATCAAGTGACATCTCGTACGCCGTTTAAGCCAAAAGATGCCAAAAACATCTTTTTTGCTAGGATTTTAGACCATCATTAAGAAAACCTTATGGAATCAATAAAAAATTCGTATCGGTATTTAATAGCCATAATCGCCGTGGCGGGTTTGGCTATCATGACCTATTTGACTTATATTCATTATGCCAACGTTAAATCGTTTTGCGATTTGTCAGCCGAAGTTTCCTGCGACGTGGTAACCACCAGCATCTATTCGGAGGTATTTGGCATTCCTGTTTCAGTTTTAGGTCTTCTATATTTTGCCGCGGTTTTAGTCATTAGTTTGGTCAAAAGAAGTTTGCCAATTTTTCAATCGCTGTTTTTCCTCACTGTTTTTGTGCTTATTCCGTCGCTGTATTTAACGCTGACGGAAATTTTATTTATCAAATCATTTTGCATACTTTGTGAAACGTCTAAGGCCTTAATGCTTGCGATTCTGGTTATTTTGTTTATGGCTGTTAGAAACTCTACTAAAGATATTGGTCGGCTAGTGATTCCTGTTGTCATTGCCGGCCTGGTTGTGTCGGGTGTATTATTTTTTGCTCAAACCGGCACGGTAGTAAAGAAAGATTATTCTGATCTGGTAGAGCAAATAAACAAGGCCGGCTGGGTTTATTACAAATCTTATACTTGCTCAAACTGCCGGCGGCAGGAAAAACTTTTGGGCGAAGCATATAATAAATTAAATTCCGTGGAGTGCCATCCGGATGGTCCAAACGGCAATCCGGAATTGTGTCTTAAAAATAATATCACCAAAACGCCAACGTGGATTTTAGAGCGTGACGGCGCTGAGGTGAGGCGAGTGGAGGGACTGCAAACCATAGAAGCGCTTACGGAAATGGCTGGTTTTAAAGAATGAACTGTTAACTAGGTAAAATAATTATTAAAGTAACTATGTTTTTATGAGCGATCAGCTTACCATCGGCATTGTTCTTGGAGCCGCCTTAATTGACAGCATTAATCCGTGCGTTTTTGGCGTTTTGATTTTTTTGGTGACCTTTATGTTTAATTTGTTCAAGAGCCCGCACAAAATGCTTTTAGGGGGTCTGCTCTATAGCGCCGTTGTTTATATAACTTATTTGCTTTTAGGTTTTGGCATTTTGAAACTGGCTCTTAATACCGGCCTCGCCACTACTTTTTATTGGGCAGCGGCCTTGATTGCCATAATGGCGGGCCTTTTGGAAATCAAAGATTATTTTTGGTATGGCCGGGGATTTACTTTACAAATTGTTCCGGGCGGAGCCGAGAGAATAAAATATTACACAAGTAAAATTGAAAAGATGGAGGGACGACACCCAGCGCTTCTCCTTTTAACAATTGTCGGGCTTGGTATTTTTGTGGTGCTGGTTGAGTTGCCCTGCACTGGCGCGCCCTATCTTGCCATTTTAGGGCTTCTCTCTAAGGGCGATTTTGCCACAGCCGTACCCTTACTTCTTGTTTATAACTTAATTTTCATTCTGCCTCTACTTATCATCATTGGCATAGCTTATTTTGGCACTTCTTCAGAGCGGCTGGAAGAATGGCGCCAAGAGCATCGGGGCCTCATGCGTTTGGGCATTGGTCTTTTTATGCTCGTCTTGGGCTTATACATGATTTATTCTCTTAATCCAATATTTTAAGCGGCCAAAGAATTTTTGGGTCGGCACCCCCTAGCTTCAAATTCAAAGGTTTATATTTTTGGTTAACCGTACTAATTAAATGATTTATGAATAATACAAAGACAATAGAGTGGATTTTGAGAATCGCGGTGGCCGGAGAATTTTTGGGGCACGGCGCTTTTGCTTTGCAAGGAAAGGTCCAATGGGTCAAGTGGATTAGCCAATTGACAAGCGTCGATTTGGTCACAGCCGGACAACTGCTAATGCTGGTGGGGTTTGCCGATTTAGCGGTGGCCTTGATTGTTTTATTAAAACCTATTCGTTTAGCTTTGCTTTGGGCGACTTTCTGGGGTTTTTGGACCGCCTTAGTCCGTCCCTTAGTTGGCGAGCCAATGTGGGATTTTATTGAGCGATGGGCAAATTGGGGAGCTCCTCTGGCCTTATTGGTGTTAATTGGCTGGCCCAAATCGGTGAAGGAGTGGCTGCAATAATATGACTCAAGCGCAAAAAATTTCTTTGTTTCTTTTACGCGTTGTTTTAGGCTGGATGTATCTTTATGCCGGCGTAACAAAAATAATTGACCAGGAGTGGTCAGCGGCCGGTTACTTAAGAAGCGCCAAAACTTTCAGTGCGTTTTATCAGTGGCTGGCTGGCCCGGGGATGCTGCCCGTTACTAATTTCGTAAACGAGTGGGGCTTGACGCTTCTCGGTTTATCCTTGATTCTTGGGCTGTTTCTTCGTTTGAGTACCACACTAGGCGCGGTCTTAATGTTTCTCTATTATTTGCCGGCGTTAAGTTTTCCTTATCCCAACGCCCACGCCTTTATTGTGGATGAGCATATCATTTATATTGCCGCCCTGCTCGTGCTTGGCAGTTTTAGGAGTGGCCATGTGTGGGGCCTTGAGGAGTGGTGCGCTAGTTTGCCCATTTGTTCTCGGTATCCAAAACTGCGTCAATGGCTTGGATAATTTTGTGACTATAAATGGCGCGAGTAAAAGGGATTTAGTTGGTTAAATTACTTAATCATAGTTGTCTTGGACATGGCACTCTCGTATGAAGCGTTTGTCTGTCGTGCATGTCTCAAGTGAGGTGTCTCCTTTTACTAAAACCGGCGGGTTGGGCGACGTAGCTAGATCCTTGCCGCGCGCTTTATGTGATTTAGGGCATGATATCACCATCTTTACTCCTTATTACGCCAAACTTGATTATTCGGCGCATAATTTAGAAGAGGTGGTTTCTAATTTTGAAGTGCCGTTGCCGAACGGTGAATCGCTGACGGCGAAAATTTGGCGCGGCTGGCTGCAGTCAAATTTGCCAGTTTATTTAATAGGTGATGATGATTATTTTGGCCGCCGTCGCGGCATTTATGGCGACCATGAAGACAATCGGCGGTTCTATGTCTTTGACGTGGCCGTGCTTGCCGCCATTGAACATTTGGGTCTAAAACCAGATATTATTCATTGCCACGACTGGCATACTGGTTTTATCCCTCATTTGCTGCATTACGGATATCGCGGCCAATATCCCAACACACGCACTGTCTTTACTATTCATAATTTGTCGTTCCAGTTTGGCCATAACTGGTGGGAGGTGTCGTCTGATTATCGTGATAACGGCCGTTCAGCCCTGCCGGATTGGTGGGATGTGGAAGTGTGGGAAAAACTTAACTTTGCCAAGCGCGCCATTATGGCGGCTGATATAATTACCACCGTTTCCGAGCAATACGCCGATGAAATATTAACCAAAGACTTTGGCGAAGACTTGCATCGCTTGCTGATTAACCGCAGAGACCATCTTTTTGGCATCGTGAACGGTTTAGATTATCAGGACTATAATCCAGCCACCGACCCGGGCCTTGCGGCTAATTATGATCTGGAGCATATTGATCGTAAGGTTGAGAATAAACGCTATCTTCAGCGTCATTACGGCCTGCAGGAATCGCCGCGCACGCCGCTTGTGGGCATGGTGGCGCGGCTGTCAGAGCAAAAAGGTTTTGATTTGATTCTGGAAATTATTGATTCATTATTGCG
>MGEP01000032.1:0-1212 GCA_001791425.1 Candidatus Uhrbacteria bacterium RIFCSPLOWO2_02_FULL_48_12 | reverse complement strand
CTCTGCACTATGCCGGCTCGGACATTTTTTTGATGCCCTCGCGTTTTGAACCCTGCGGTCTCGGCCAATTAATCAGCTTGCGTTATGGTTCTGTGCCAGTGGTGCACGCTACCGGCGGCTTGGTTGATACGATTGAAGATTATAACCCGCGTACCGGCCGGGGCAACGGTTTTGTTTTTAGGGCTTATGACAGCCGTGATTTACTGATGACCATTACCCGGGCCGTGGAAAATTTTAAATACCAAGACGCTTGGCGAGCTTTGATGGAGAGAGGAATGCGGCAATCGTTTTCTTGGGCGGTGCCGGCAAAAAAATACGTGGCTGTTTATCGCAAGAGTTTGCGTCAGCCGGCAAATTAATCAATATGTCTAAACTTGTTTGGGCAAACTTCCTTCATATCTATCAGCCGGCCGAGCAGCAACCCGACATTCTGGAGGCAGTGGTCACGCAGAGCTACCGGCCGATTTTACGGGGGATTAAAAAGCATAAAAAAGCCAAGCTGACTTTAAATATCAACGGAGCGCTTCTAGAGCTTTTGGATAAATATCAATACAAAGATTTAATTGATATGATGAGAGAACTTATTAAAGAAGGTCGAATAGAGCTGACCTCTTCAGCTAAATACCACGCCCTTTTGCCTTTTCTTGAGGAAAAAGAAATTATCAGACAAATAGAAGCCAATAACGAGACTCTTCATTTTTATTTTAATCATGGCTTTCGTCCCGTCGGATTTTTTCCGCCGGAGATGGCTTATGACGAACGACTTCCTAAAATCGTTGAATCCATGGGCTTTAAGTGGATGATTTTGGACGAAATTGCCAAATCAGGCAGAACTGAAACAGTTGATTATCATAAACTGTATAAAATAGAAGGCACCAATTTACTCGTTTTTTTCAGAGAAAGGCGTCCCAGCAATTTGATTATGAGCGCCGTAGTGCGCTCATACGATTCATTGAAAGAAGCCATGAGAGAAGACTTTGCCAGCGACCGGTATCTTATAACGGGAATGGATGGAGAAACTTTTGGGCATCATCGGCCGGGTCTTGAGAAAATGTTGTTTGAAATCCTCGCCTCTAAAGAATTCAATTTGGTGACCATTTCAGACTTAATAAAGAATGGCCACGAGACCGTTTCCGTGGTCCCCGTTCCTTCCACCTGGGCCAGTAGCCCCGATGATATTGAAAAAGGCATTCAATTTTTATCATGGTCTGA
>MGEP01000031.1:1475-5839 GCA_001791425.1 Candidatus Uhrbacteria bacterium RIFCSPLOWO2_02_FULL_48_12 | reverse complement strand
CGTTAGGCGAAAGCTTGCCAACCAATTACTATGAATGACTCATTACCAATATCAACAAAATGGCTTTTAGAAGCCTCTGAGGAGCCAAATCGGAAAGCAATCAATTCCGTTTATCTTATCTATTGTTCTAAAACGCAAAGCAAGGGTACTGGATTCGCAATAAAAAGCGGCCAGATAATTACAAACTGGCATGTTGTAAAACATTGCGCAGCCGCAGAAGTCATTGCTATATCAAGCGATGGCAAACAATTCAAATTCTCTCAATTAGTCATGGATGAAAATCGAGACCTTGCAATTTTAACGCCAGAATTGCCAGTAAACAGTGATCTCGAATTGGATGATCAAAAAGTTGAAACTGAAACAAAGGTACAAACTTGGGGTCATCCACTAGCATACAACGGCCCTAGTCCAATTTTGTCCGTCGGATATTTAGCAGGATTTAATGATTATCAAAAAGATGAAAATAGCCCTAAAGTAAAGAGATATGTCATTAACGCCGCTCTAAATCCTGGCAATTCTGGCGGACCGCTTTTTATTGCTGGCACGAACAAAGTTGTTGGTGTTGTCGTAGCAAAACATGCACCAATCACAAAATTTCTACAATCTGCATTAGATGTGCTGGAAAAAAATAAATCTGGCTTTCAATTTACCGCAACCAATGAAAAAGGAGAGCAAATTCCATTCTCTGAATCTCAAATTGTTGCGGCGCTACTCCAACACCAACGAAAGATGACTCAGGTAATGATCGGAGAGGCAATAGTAATAGAAGAATTGATTACTTTCCTTAAAGAAAATAATAAGGAATATCCGGTTCGTAAATAAAAATTATTTCAAATATATGATTGAATTATTCAACACCACCATTAGTTCGCCCGCCGTCATTATTGTGACTATTTTCTACTTTATTACTTCAGCAATCACAACGTTTGATATAAGAATGACACAGGCAAAACGAGATGGCAGTTTGCCTCCCGATGAGTCAACGCCATCAAAATGGGTTGCACTTGTCTTTTGGATTGATTGGTTACTTATAGTCGCGTTAATGTTACTTAACTGGAAGTATGCGATATTAGTTTTTGTTATTAGGTTCATTCTAAAAGTTTTGCCTGTTCTTGAAATTGTAGGAAATGTATTGATGTCGCCCTTTAAACCAAAAAAATAATTTTTATTTACTCACCCAAATTTGCCTTCATTTCATTTCGGCAAACTTCGGATATTCCGATACGTTAGGCGAAATTTCACTCAATCTAAAATTGTTCCTCTAAAATAGAAAGCCGACCCAAGAGAATAATGGGTCGGCCCTGCCACTTGTGGTCTTACTTGGCTAACGGTCCACTCTGGGCGATCAGCGTGAGTTGCTTAACAAGTTCGGGACTCTCCAACTTTTGTCCTCCATGTTCATGGCGATGAACAAAGAGTGCTGCCAGCTCCCTCACAAGGTTCAGTGCTTTCTCGGGGGGAGCAGATTTGATGATGCCGTAAGCCAGCCCTGTCAGTCCGTTCATACGATTCCAGATATCCGCCTCGTCCCGGCGCGCTCCTGCGAGCCCAACCCAACACTGATGCATGATGTTGAGCAACGTACGCTGTTCTGTTTTCATATTTCGTAGACGCCTCCTTTGTTGGAGATATTATAACTACGCTTTTAGTTTCCTGTCAAACTAATTCCTGGTAGAGCGGGTGAGCGGTGGTAAGTTCAGCGACGACGCGGCGCGCTTCCATTTTTATTGATTCGTTAATTGGATTTTTTATAATTTCGGCGATTGTTTTACCGATGACTTGCATATCATTTTCTGTGAACCCGCGGGTGGTGAGAGCCGGAGTGCCGAGGCGGATACCCGAGGGGTCTAAGGGTTTTCTGGGGTCAAAAGGAATCATGTTTTTGTTGACAGTGATGCTGACTTCATCCAGAAGTTTTTCAGCTTCTGCTCCGGAAAGTCCAGTTTTGGTTAGGTCAACTAAAATTAAATGATTATCCGTGCCGCCAGTTACGAGCTCTAACCCGTTTTCAATCAATGATTCAGCAAGCGACTTGGCGTTCGCCACGATTTGACGACCGTAATTTTTAAATTCGTCAGTCATTGCTTCTTTCAATGCTACGGCAATGGCCGCGGTTTGGTGATTATGCGGCCCGCCTTGGAGCCCGGGAATGATTGCCGCGTCAATGAGTTCAGCTAAATTGCGTTTGCTTTCGCTGTGATACAGTTCGTGCAGACGATCTTCAACTTTGGGAAGAAGAATCATTGCTCCTCTGGGGCCGCGTAGGGTTTTATGCGTTGTCGTCATAATAACATCAGCATAAGGCACGGGTGATTGGTGAGTGCCAGCAATTATCAAGCCAACAATATGAGAAATGTCTGCCAAGAGATAAGAGTTGACTTCATTAGCAATTTTTTTGAATTCAGAAAAATCAATTTGCCGTGGATACGCTGTTGCGCCGCAAACGATTAATTTGGGTTTTTCTTTTTTGGCAATTTCTCTGATGGCCTCGTAGTTCAAAAGCTTTGTTTCTCGGTCAACGCCGTAAGAAACAGAATGATAATATTTTCCGGAAAAATTTAGTTTGTAGCCGTGTGTCAAGTGCCCGCCTTGGGCAAGCTCCATCCCTAGCACGGTATCTCCCGGATTTAACAAAGCAAAGTACACGGCTTGATTTGCCGGAGAGCCGGAATACGGCTGAACATTGGCGTGCGCCACTCCAAAGAGTTCTTTGGCGCGGTTGCGGCAGGTTTCTTCCACTTGGTCAATCACTTGATTGCCGCCATAATAACGTTTGCCCGGATATCCTTCGGAATATTTGTTGGTGAGCACCGAGCCCAGCGCTTCCAGCACTGCCGGCGAGGTAAAATTTTCAGACGGAATCATCTCCAAGCCATTTTGCTGGCGTTTAAGCTCGTCATTTATCAGTTCGTAGATGTTGGGGTCAGTGTTTGACAAATATGACATATAGCCACTTTATGTTATGGCTTAACGGCGCTCATGTCAAAAATTATAGGTTGCCACTATCCCCCAAGAGGTGGTAATGTATTAACTATCATTAATAAATGCGCCCTGAATTGTTATGGCCGCAAACGAAGCTACAATTTCGCAAATATATCACGTGGTTTTGCCGCTTTTATTAAGAGCTGGGCAAATTTTGACCGCGCGGCAAAAAGAGCTCGTGGGGCTGACTGCCAAGGCGCGCCATGAAAAAGGCCAGACAATAGAAGAAGAAATCAAGTCTTTTTTGAGCAATACTCTTATTCAACTTTTCCCCAAGCATTCTGTTTATGATCCTGCTAAGCCAGTCACTGGCGAGGCATCGGCTTGGCAGTGGATCGTCGCGCCGCTTGATGGGCGCCGTTATTATTTTCGCGGGCTCCCTCTTTTTACTATTTCTTTAGCTCTTAAACATGAAGGTGAAGTGATGCTCGGAATTATTATTGAACCGTCCACGCAAGCTGTTTTTCACGCCCTGAAAAGCGAAGGCGCTTTCATGAACGATAGATCAATACGAGTGTCAGAGGAAAAGGATTTGGCCAATGCATGCATTTACTTGGCGTCTTCCTCGTTTACTAGGCCAAGCAACGAGGCCAATCTTCGTCAGCGATTCGCTAAAGAAGGATGCCGGATTCATGATTTTGGGGTAAGCACGTTGGGGCTCTGCTATCTTGCCTCGGGAGTTTTTGACACTTTTATTGGTTTTCAAGAAGCCGGAGCGCTCCCCGGGCTCGCCGCCGCCCTGCTTATTGCCCGAGAAGCTGGGGCGGCAGTTAGCGACGGGGAAGGCCGGGCTCTTCGAGCAAAAAGCGAATCTAATATTATTGCGGTTACCGTGGCAGGTATCAAGAAACAGTGTTTGGATGTTTTGCAAAGGCGGTGAATGACAAAATGTTCTTACGAAATTACGAAATAGTACGAAAGGTACGAAAAATTTCTCGTTCTCACGGCAATCACTTTCGTATATTCGTATTGATTCGTACTTTTGTATGAATTTAGAAATTAGTGCTTAGAATTTAGGATTTATCGCGTCATGATCGGTATTTTTGATTCCGGGGCCGGGGGTTTGACCGTGGTGAAAGAAATTAGAGCCCTTTTGCCGGATTATGATTTAGTGTATTTTGGCGATACGGCGCGGTTTCCTTATGGCACTAAATCGCCGACACAGCTCAAGCAGTATGCCCTTGAGGATGCTGATTTTTTACTGGGCCGGGGCGCAAAATTGATCGTCATTGCCTGTAACAGCGCTTCAGCCGCGGCTGGTGATTATTTGCGCGAGCACGTAAGCATGCCGGTTTTGGACGTAGTAGGGCCGGCTATTGAAGCGGCCAGGCAAGCGACGCGCCGCGGCCGTATTGGCATCATTGGCACGAAGGCCACAGTTC
>MGEP01000031.1:0-1458 GCA_001791425.1 Candidatus Uhrbacteria bacterium RIFCSPLOWO2_02_FULL_48_12 | reverse complement strand
CGCTTGCTTATGGAAACGGATAAGAACTTGCTGGTAATATCGCGAGCCACGCCCATGCTTGTGCCGCTGGTGGAGGAGCGCTGGTGGAAATATCCGGAAAGTACGCGCATTATTCGCCGCTCTTTGAAGCCATTAAAAGACGCGCACGTTGATACACTTATTTTGGCTTGCACTCATTACCCATTTTTACAGCCGCTTATTCAAAGGGTGATGGGCAAAAACGTGGTTGTTGTCAATCCGGCTAGATCCTTGGGGTTGGCCGTCAAAAATTTTCTTGAGCAAAATCAAGACATTGACGCGGGTTTATCTAAAAATAGTCATTCATTATTTTACGTCAGCAGTGACCCAAAGCATTTTCAAGAAACCGCTAGGTGGTGGCTGGGGGAGAGAGTGGAGGTGGAGGAAGCCCCCACTACTAGTTTGGCACAAATCAGTTAAACGTTATTATGTGTATAAGGGGGTTAATAGACTATCCAAAAAATATGAGGACGATTAATCATACAGCATGCTTGGGCGTTGCGGTGCCCAACTAGTGTGGGGATATGAATTATCAGGATAAACAAGTGGCAATTTTGGGTTTTGGCCAGGAAGGCCAGACCATGGCCGAGTATTTGCTTCGCGAGGGGGCGCTCGTTACTATTCTTGATGAACGAGAGCCCGCCAAACTGGGTCAAGTGTATGAATCATGGCAGGGTCGTGAGGTGCGCTGGCAGTTGGGGCCATCGTATTTGAAAAATTTAAAACAGTTTGCCGTCATTGTGAGGAGCCCCGGCGTGCCCTTGAGCTTGCCGGCTTTGACGTGGGCGCAAAGAGCGGGCGTCGTCATTACTAGCCAGACAAAAATTTTTTTCTCGCTCTGCCCAGCCCCCATTATCGGCGTCACTGGCACCAAGGGTAAGGGGACAACTTCCACGCTTATTGCCAAGATGCTCACCGTGGCCAAAAAGAAAGTTTTTTTGGTGGGTAATATCGGCGAATCGTCAATTAGCATTCTTCCCAAGTTAACGCCGCGACATTGGGTGGTCTACGAACTATCAAGTTTTCAACTACAGGATTTGGATAAATCGCCCCACGACGCCGAAGCTATGCGGGGCAAGCCGCACATTGCCGTGGTGCTGGGCTTAACGGTTGAGCATCAGGATTATCATAAAAATCCAGAAGAGTATTTTGCGGCCAAGGCCAATATCTTGAAATGGCAAAAACCAACAGATGCCGTGATTTTTAATATTGACTACCCGGAAACGAAACGTCTTAGGGCCGAGGCCAAGGGGCGCGTTTTTCAGACAAGCCGCGAGGTGCCGGTCGCTTCTGGCGCGTACGTGGCGGGGGACGTGATATTTCGCCGGATGAACAACCACACGGAGCACGTTTTATATCACCACGAGGTTGGCCTCAAGGGCAAACACAATCTTGAAAATATCACCGCCGCCGTGGCGGCGGCCACTCTGGCCGGTGTTA
>MGEP01000030.1 GCA_001791425.1 Candidatus Uhrbacteria bacterium RIFCSPLOWO2_02_FULL_48_12 | reverse complement strand
TTCTATTCGTTATGGCCGAAAACACTACCGCCGCAGACCAAGTGGCCGACTATTTGGATTCTTTCAAAGAGCTGTCTGATAAAGTTTTAACTATTCACACCGACAAGAAAGGCGAGGTCAGTAAAAAAGATTTGGATAACGCGCGCAAATGGGCAAGAGAAGTTGATGAGCCAGATAATCCATACCTTGCCGTTGTTTCCGTGCTTATGCTTCGGGAAGGTTGGGATGTAAAGAATGTAAAAGTGATTGCCCCGTTACGACCATTGAGCGCGGACTCAAAAATCTTACCGGAGCAGACACTTGGTCGCGGACTACGGCGAATGTTCCCCGGCCAACTTTTAGGCAATTACACCGATGAGTTGATTGTGATTGAACACCCCGCGTTCCACGATTTGATTCAAGACGCACTAACCGAGCAAGGAGTGGAGATTGAGTTTGTCCCAATACAAAAACCGGAGACACTCCCGAAAATTATCAGCGTTGATGAGAACAAAAAAGAGTATAATATTGCCGTTCCGGTTACACAAGGAGGTGTAACAAGGTCGGTAAAGAAACTCCAAGAATTAAAAGTTTCTGATTTTCCATCTCCACTATTTCACTATAAGGATTTAAACCCCGTGGAGATTAAAATGCGTAAGCGGGATTTGCTTACCAAGCAAGTTGAAGCAGAAGAAATACTCACAATGCCATTTGCTGATAGACCGGATATTTACATCAGCGCGATTACAAAAAAGATTCAGAAATATAGCCGCGTGCCCGGCCAGTTTGAAAACATTGCGGGCATAACAAAGGATTACATAAAAAATAAACTCTTTGATAAATCGTTGGACTTTAACGAGGATGATTTGAAGCGGCTCAATAACGCCAAAGTCAGAGTGCGGCTGATAGAGGTTTTTGTTGACCGCATCAATGACCTTACGGCCGTATCCGAGGATATAGAATTAGTTGGTGAAGAATTGCGAGCCATTGACATAAAACCATTTCCGTGGTCGCGGGATATTTTTGAAGCAAAGAAAATTGTCCTTAATTTCACGCCGATTGAGAATAAATTAGAGGACCAATTTACACGCTTACTTGATAACGACGACGATGTGCTGGCGTTTATGAAAAATCACCAACAGACGCTCAATTTCCGTATTCCGTATATTGATACCAACGGATTTGTAAGGAACTATATACCGGATTTCATCGCTAAAACAAAGGATACTTGCTGGGTTATTGAAACGAAAGGCAGAGAAGATGTTGATGTAAAACTCAAAGATAAACGAGCCGAAGAATGGTGTAAGCAAGTGTCTAAACTAACTGGTAAAGAGTGGTCATATAAGAGGATAGACCAAGCGCGATTTGAGAAAGGAAGATTTATACGGTTAGGAGATTTAGTTTAGTTTATGGAAATCGAATCAAAACAACCCCGAAGCAAACGCTCCGCGTTGCAACGGGGCAGACAAATTCTTGAACGGCGGAAAGAGATTGAGCAGGAACTCATGGACATGCTCAAAGAAACCGATTTTGGAATTACCCCAGTAGCAGAACAAGTTCGCTACGGGACATGCTTTCCGCACAAGGTTCTCGGCGGCATCTCCCCGGCCGAACAATTATTAGAGCATCACCAGCCCCAAAAATAACATCCTTATAAACTGGAGTTTATAGGGATGTTGTGTATAATGAAACTATGGCGAAGATGAAAACAGCAAAACAAATGGAGCGGCATTTGAAGGGGATGGCGAACCATTACCGCATTGAAATATTGCTCCTGATCGCGGCCAGCGACGGCATAACTTTGGAGGGGGTAGTTAAAGCCCTGGATGCCAACGAAAAGACTATTGGCGAGCATACTAGGCGCTTGTACGTGGCTGGATTGGTGAATAAAAAATATCGCGGCAAGTTTGTGGAACATACACTATCGCCGTACGGCAAAACTTTCGTCCGCTTCTTGCAAGATTTTCAAAAGACGTAATAACATCCTTATAAACTGGAGTTTGTAGGGATGTTAATGTACAAATAAAATGGACAAAACTGACATTCCCGGTACTTTTTCCTCCAGAGGCGGATCCGCCTTCGGCGGAAATGCTACCAGCGGGGTCACCTTGGGTCCGGTCAACGAAACGAATATGGCCAGAATTTGGAATAAACATAAACAATCAAATGCCCCTCTTAAACCCCATACCAGTTCGCTACGGGGCAGGCGAAAGGTCTTCGTAGGATTGTCTGGGGGCGTTGATTCAAGCGTGGCCGCGTATTTGCTGAAAAAACAGGGATACGACGTAGTGGGCGTGTTTATTAAAAGCTGGGATGGTTTACCGACAAAAAATGGCATTAAATTTCGCGAGCAGTGCCGCTGGAGAGAAGACCGCCGCGACGCCATGCGCGTGGCCGCGAAATTAAAAATTCCTTTTTTGACGTATGATTTTATGTCCGCTTACCGTAATCGAGTTATTGAATATTTTTTTAATGAACACGCGGCCGGTCGGACGCCAAATCCTGATATAAAGTGCAATAAAGAAATTAAGTTTAAATTATTCTTGGAACGGGCGCTCAATGAGGGCGCTGATTTTGTGGCCACAGGTCATTATGTTAGACTGCGAGCCGTAAGCCGTAAACCAGAAGCCGTAAGCAGATCAGGCAGTCTAAATAGTTTAAATATTTTTGAGCTTTTGCAAGCCAAAGACAGCGCCAAAGATCAGTCATATTTTTTGTGGACGTTAACCCAAAGACAGCTTGCTCGTTGTTTGTTTCCAATCGGCGAATACACAAAGACAGAAGTGCGAGAGATGGCAGGTCAGGCTGATCTGCCAACGGCCAAAAAGCCGGACAGTCAGGGCATTTGTTTTATTGGAGAAGTGCCTATTGTTGAATTCTTGAGGACGCGGCTGCAAAGTCGCGTCGGCGCGGTGATAACGGCTGATGGTCGAATAATAGGGGAGCACGAAGGAGCGGTGTTTTACACTATTGGACAGCGGCATGGTTTAAAATTAAGTTCGCGTTTGCCGTATTATGTATGCGGCAAAGACATTGCCAACAATATTGTTAGAGTGGCGGAAGGCAATGATGACCCGGCGCTTTACCAAGATATGGTTGAAGCAAGTGAGGTGTCGTGGGTTAACAAGGCGCCGCGAGTGGGTAATAGATTAACGGCCAAAATCAGATATCGCCAAAAATCAGAGCCCCTTACTGTAATCGGTATCCGTCATGAGTTAAATAAACATACTAACATACTTGAGAATGTAAGGATGTCGTGGTTATTTAAATTTGATCGGCCGCAAAGAGCGGTAACCCCGGGGCAATCCATCGTGCTCTATGAGGGCGAAAGAGTGGTGGGCGGCGGAGTAATCATGTAGGGGTATGTTTGGATTTGACCGACAGGAAATGAAATTACTGCGTGCTCTAAATTCTCCGTCCAGAATCCAAGATTACCTAGAAACCATCAAAATAAATTTTGCTGACACGTGCCTCTCGCCTCGTCGGGTCATACGCGAGAAAAAAGCGCATTGTCTGGAAGGCGCAATGATGGCGGCTGCGGCTTTGCTAATTCACGGCGAACGGCCGTTACTGCTTGATTTACGGGCCGTAAAGCGCGACGATGATCATGTTGTTGCTCTATTTCGCCAAGACAATCACTGGGGCGCAATCAGTAAAACAAATCACGCTGTTTTGCGATACCGTGAGCCAGTCTATAAAAATATTAGAGAATTAGTCATGTCCTATTTTCATGAGTATTTTTTGAATAACGGCAAAAAGACTTTGCGCGAATATTCGCAACCGATTGATCTTACTCGTTTCTTGAAACGGGGATGGCTTACCTCCAAAGACGATCTTTGGTATATCTCGGAATATCTTGACGCGGTGCCGCACAAAAAAATTTTGAATTCCAGTTCAATTGCTAAATTACGCCGGGCTGATCCTATTGAAATTAAAGCCGGAAAAATTGTCCAATGGAAGCGCCGCGCTTAGGTTACTCAACCCTGATCCAGCAACCTGAGGCATATTTCTAAAAAACGGGCTCTTCCTTGCGCTCGTTTTGCTTCACGACACTTGCGAACAAAGATGTTTATGAGTAAAATAGCCATTATATGAAAGCTGACGAAATTCGCAGAAAATTTTTGCAATTTTTTGAATCCAAAGGGCACGCTATTATTGCTTCGGCTTCGCTGGTGCCGGAAAACGACCCCACCGTGCTTTTCACCACGGCTGGCATGCACCCACTGGTGCCGTATTTACTGGGACAAAAACATCCGGCCGGCACGCGTCTTGCCAATGTCCAAAAATGCGTGCGCGTTCAGGATATTGACGAAGTGGGGGACAATCGCCATGACACATTTTTTGAAATGCTTGGCAATTGGTCGCTTGGCGATTATTTTAAAAAAGAGGCAATTGAATGGAGTTTTGAATTTTTTTCCGACAAAAAATGGCTGGGCCTTGATCCAGCCCGCGTTTACGTGACGATTTTTGAAGGTGATAATGACGCGCCGCGCGACGATGAATCAATTCGTATTTGGCAAGAACAGTTTAAAAAAGCGAATATAGCGGCTGGGCTAGCAGAGAACATAAACGATAGGACAGAGGGCGTTAGAATTTACGCCTATGGCAAAGATAAAAATTGGTGGGGTCCGGCCGGGCAAACCGGCCCGTGCGGACCGGACACAGAAATGTTTTACGACATGAAGCCGGGCGGGGTGGGAACAGCCGGACACCTGCACGAGGGTGACGAAGAACGTTACGGACAATTTTGTCATCCCAATTGCGACTGCGGACGGTTCATTGAATTTTGGAATGACGTTTTTATGGAATACAATAAAACAGCAGACGGCGCTTATGATCCTTTGAAGCAAAAAAACGTGGATACGGGCATGGGGCTGGAACGCACCGCTATGATTTTACAAAACAAAAACGATATTTTTGCCACTGATTTATTCCAGCCGATCATGGAAACAATTCAGAAAAATTCCAGCAGTTACGATATGCGTTCCGCGCGCATTGTCGCTGATCATATCCGCACGGCCGTATTTATTTTGGGCGACCGGGTAACTCCGTCTAACGTGGAGAGGGGATATGTTTTGCGGCGGTTAATCCGCCGCGCGGTGCGTTTTGGACAAAAATTGGGAATGATAAAAGATTTTACCGTTAAACTAACCGACGTAGTGGTCAGTAAATACGGCGCGGAATACCCCGAACTCCAGCATCATCACCATGATATCGTGTCGGCCATGCGCGATGAAGAGGAAAAATTTATAAAAACCTTGGCGCGCGGCCTTAAAGAATTTGAACGTCTGGCCCAAAGCGATCGTGTGACCGAAAGATTATCTGGTGAAGACGCTTTCACGCTTTTTTCAACCTATGGATTTCCTCTGGAGATGACAGTGGAAATGGCCAAAGAGCGCCGCATTGAGGTTGATGAAAAGGGTTTTTGGGAAGAATTTCAAAAGCATCAGGACATCTCGCGAGTCGGCACGGAAAAAAAGTTCAAAGGGGGGCTGGCCGATCATTCATGGGAAACGACCCGTTTGCACACCGCCACTCATTTACTGCAGGCCGCTCTCCGCAAAGTTTTGGGCAATCATGTTCTGCAAAAGGGTTCAAATATTACGGCCGAACGTTTACGTTTTGATTTTTCACACCCCGCGAAATTAACCAACGAGGAAATAAAGAAGGTTGAGGATTTAGTTAATGATGCTATTCGGCGAGATTTAGCCGTCTCTTGGCAAGAGATGTCTTATGATGAGGCCAAGGCGGCCGGCGCCATTGGTCTGTTCGCCAGCCGCTACGGCGAAAAAGTCAAAGTGTATTCAGTGGGAGATTTCAGCAAAGAGGTGTGCGGCGGGCCACACGTCAGCCATACGGCCGAAGTGGGCGGCCTTAAAATTGTCAAAGAAGAGGCCGTGTCTGCCGGTATTCGCCGCCTCAAGGCCACGGTTTCATAAGTTAATGAGATCAATCATAAAATTTAATGGCGCTGGAAAATTTGTTATCGCTTTTTTTCTAGCGGAATTGGTTTTGGCTTTATTATTAACAACCTTAATTTTTTTACCATCAGCCACAGTCAACATTAAAACCAAAAGCGAACCCGTGGCCATAATTATTAATGTGCGCCTTGATTTAAATTTATCCAAATTATCGCCGACACTCTTGAGTGTGCCGGCTCGCCTGGTCACGAGAGATGAATATCTCAAGATCGGTGATTTGGCTGAACATGATTGGGTTACTGATGACCGACTGGCGCTTGAGGGAGACGCTAACAGGAAAATATTTCTTTACCGAAAGACAAATTTGGTTTTACTGGCCAAACGGGAGATTGCTAAAGTACTGCGTCAGGGATGGGAAATTCTGCCGGATAGCCAACCAAAAATTAAACTGCAAAGGGTTATCCTTGACGCTGACGAAGCCGGCGCTCTAGTAGTAGCGACCGTGGAAGCAACGGCCGTGCCATCTCTGCTATATGACAAGTGGCGCCAAGAGGCCGGCCGCCGCCCGGAACAACTGCAGGCCGATATTGAATCCATTGATGGCGTGGATGATGTTAAAATAAGTATTTCCCCGCGTTTTTGGCCGTTTTTACCGCTCCGATCTAAGCAAATCATATTTAGCGCTGACGCTATTGACACGCACTAAACTATTGTTTACAATATGGCCATGTTAGAACCAATCTATTTTGTAACCACGGATAACACCGTTGGCGTTATTTTATGTTCCTAATTTATACCGCCTAGAGATTGGGAACGTTTAGATGGGATTATCTATACATACAGTGCAAGATTCTGATGTTCCAGCTAATGGAACAACCAACAATACAGGGAGCTCAAAAGATTTCCTTGAAGCAGAAGGGGAGATTGTTGAACTTTTACCAGCGGCTACTTTTCGGGTACGCCTCCAAAATGGACACGAAATATTGGGTCATTTATCGGGCCGCATGCGCATGCATCGCATTCGTCTTTTGCCCGGCGACAAAGTTAAAGTTCAAATGACCCCTTACGATCTAACCAAAGGAAGAATTATATATCGTTTTTAATTTTTGTTTTATAAATGTCGCTCATGAAGGTTCGCGCCTCGGTCAAAAAAATGTGCAAACAGTGCCGTGTCATCCGCCGTCGAAAGCGGTTGATTGTTGTTTGCACAACACCGAAGCACAAACAGCGACAGGGCTAACTAAATTCTGAGTAATTCTTTGTATGGCTCGCATTGCCGGCGTAACTTTACCGAACGACAAACGCATAGAAATCGCTCTGACTTACATTTACGGTGTAGGGATTAACTTGTCGCACTCCATTTTGGCCGGGGCAAAAATTGACGGCAACATTAGAGTCAAAGATTTAAAAGAGAACCAGCTTAGCGCCATTCGCGAACAAATTGAAAATAAAAAACTTAGGGTGGAAGGCGACCTCAAGCGCGACATTCTCATGCACATCAGGCGGCTAAAGGACATTGGCTGTTATCGTGGGGTTCGTCATATAAAACATTTGCCATTACGCGGCCAGCGTACTAAAACCAATACTCGCACAGTCCGCGGCAACGTCCGCCGCACAATGGGCAGCGGGCGCAAAGATGCTCATCAAAAAACCTAGGGTGAATTTTATGATTACCACGCCATCATCAGAGCCGACACTACCAACTGAACTCGCTAGTAGCGCGGCTGATTCGCCGCCAGCTGAACAACCGACGCCCGAAAAAAAGAGTCCGATGGTGCGTTCACGGCGCAGAAAAGTAATCCGTCAGGTACGCACTGGCCATGCGCATGTGCAGGCCACCTATAACAATACCATAGTGACGCTGAGCGATTTACAAGGTAATGTATTGGCCTGGTCCAGCGCCGGACGGATGGGCTTTCGCGGCCCAAAAAAATCAACGCCATACGCCGCCGGCGTTATCGTTAGGGACGTAGTGGAAAAAGTTAAACCCTATGGTTTGAGCGAAGTTAGTGTTTTTGTTCGCGGCGTGGGCTCTGGACGTGAAGCCGCTATTCGCGCCCTGCACGCCAATGGTCTGCAAGTTCTTTCCATCCGCGATGTTACACCCATTCCGCACAACGGCTGTCGTCCGCCGCGGCCAAGGAGAGTCTAGTTTTATGGGTCGATTGCTTGGTCCAAAACATCATCTCTGCCGCCGCTTAGGGGAGCGTGTTTGTACTTCAGAAAAGTGCCCGGTGATGCGCCGCGCTTATCCGCCGGGCGTGCATGGCCCCAAAGGATATGGCCGCGTCACCGAGTACGGGACACAGCTAAGGGAAAAACAAAAAGCGAAATACACATATGGAGTGATGGAGAGACAGTTTAGACGTTATTACGAACAAGCGCTATCCCAGACCGGCAACACGGCAGAAATTTTTCTTCAGCAGTTGGAGCGGCGCTTAGATAATGTTGTTTGGCGACTTGGTTTTGCTCGTTCCCGACAGGAGGCGCGGCAACTCGTTAGCCACGGCTGGGTATTAGTTAATGGCCAGCGCGTCAACATTCCGTCCTACATTGTCAAGGTTGGCGAAACGATTTCCCTAAAGAAAGAAGCAAAAAATAGTGCGCGCCTAAAGGCGATAGGGGAGTACACACAAGCGCGCACGCCTGTGAGCTGGCTCATGTTTGAGGATGCTAATTTATCAGGCAAGGTTATGTCTTTGCCCAGCCAGAACGATTTTCCCAAAAACATAAATATGACGCTCGTCGTCGAATTTTATTCTCGTTAAAAATTTTTATATGGAGCAAATTTCTCTTCCGACGAAGATAGACTATCAAAGGGAGGCGGACGCGCGAACGGGCACGCTGGTAATTGAGCCGCTCTATCCGGGTTATGGTACGACGATCGGCATTGCCTTGAGACGGGTATTGCTTTCATCGCTTCCGGGAGCGGCGGTGACAGCCGTAAAAATACAGAATGCCCCGCACGAATTCACAACCTTGCCCAAAGTGCAGGAAGATGTTTTGCAAATTATTCTCAATTTAAAACAATTGCGCGTGAAGGTGTTTAGCGACGAGCCCGTTAGATTGCGTCTAGCGGCTAAGGGCGAGTGCCGGGTTACGGCCGCCGATATTGAGAAAGACAGCAATGTGATAATTGTGAATCCAGACTTACTCATTGCCACCCTCACCGCGCGCAATGCAGAGCTAGAAATGGATATTTGGGTCAGCCAAGGACGCGGTTATGTACCCACCGAAGCCAGAGAAAAAGAAAAAATGGAGATAGGCACTATTGCCATTGATTCATTTTTTTCACCAGTTCACCAAGTAACCTTCAGAATAGAACCGGCGCGCGTCGGGCAAATGACTAATTATGATAAATTAATCATGAATATTTCCACCGACGGCACGATAACGGCGGCCGAGGCAGTTTTGGCGGCTGGCAAACTTTTAACCAGCCACCTCATGCTTGTTTCTGAGAGTCTAGTCACGGCAGCGGAAACGGCGGCGGCGGACACCACGGTGACGGTGCCAGAAGAAACAGCAGTAGCGCCGAAGAAAAAGCGAGGCCGTAAACCAAAAGTCAAAGAAGAATAAAGATAACAAAATGCGTCATCGCCATAAGGGAAAAACTTTAGATAGAAAAGCACAGCCGCGTAATTTAATGCTGCGCAATTTAGCGTCAAGTTTAATTTTATATGAAAAAGTAACAACCACGACTGCGCGCGCCAAGGCCGTAAAGAGCATGGTCGAGCGCCTGATTTCTCTTGGGCGCAAGGGCGATCTTGCGGCGCGACGCGAGCTCTTAAGAATTTTACCGGTAAAAAATGCCGCGGCCAAGGTAGTTGAGGATTTGGGGCCGCGATACAAGAATCGTACGGGAGGTTATAGTAGAATCATAAAGCTGTCGCGTCGCCTCGGAGATAACGCCAAAACAGTGCGCTTAGAATTAATAGATTAACACTATGCCCGCTGCTATAACGCGCAAAATTCATGTGGTGGACGCCGCTGGCCAAACAGTTGGCCGCTTGGCCTCAAGCATTGCCCTTATATTACAGGGGAAAAATAAAGCTGTTTACGCGCCAAACCGCGATTGCGGCGATACGGTAATTATAAAAAACATTAGGCGAGCTGTTTTTACTGGCAAAAAGATCGGACAAAAAAAATATTTTCACTACAGCGGTTATCCCGGCGGTATGCGTCAGGATTTACTGCAAGATTTATGGTCTAAGAATCCGGCCTCGGTTTTTGTTCGCGTGGTCAAACAAATGCTGCCGGATAATACCTTGCGCAAAAAATGGCTAAGGCGTTTAAAATTTGAAGCCGAAGATCTAAAAACAAGATAATGATATTTTTATGACTGCGACTAAACCAAAAACAAATAAACCGACTGCTGCCAGATCGTTACCCCGAACGAAGCGTACCGCCGCCACGCGGCGCGAGCACGTTCAGGCAAGACCGACAGCCAAAAAATCAGCGGCCAATGTCCCGCCCGCAAAAATAATAGAGCATAAACGCGATTACATCCAAACGGTAGGCCGGCGAAAAACAGCAATAGCGCGATTGCGTCTCAAGATGCAGGGGAGCGGGCAGTTAATAGTTAACAACAAAAACTACAAACAATATTTTCCGTTTGCCTTATGGCAGGAGGTGGTGACCGAACCACTACCGTTGGTAGGATTAGATAAGGATATTGATATATCCGTTAAAGTGAGCGGCGGCGGTTTGCCTGCCCAAGCCGAGGCCATCCGTCTGGCTTTGGCGAGAGCCTTGCTTGTTCATAACGCAGATTGGCGTCCTGTTTTGCGTAAAATGGGATACTTAACGCGCGATCCTCGCGAGAAAGAACGTAAAAAGCCGGGTCTTAAACGGGCCAGACGTGCGCCGCAATGGCAAAAACGATAATCGTCACCCTAAACTCTATACTGAAAGCGAAGGTCAAACAGCCTTCGTTTTTCAGTTAGCTATGGTTTCTTTAATATGTTAAAATTCATTCTGCCCCGTTAATCATTGAGTAGAGGCCGGGTCACTCATAATCAATATGCCGTCGCCAGAAAATATTGCTAAAAATACAACCTATCTAACGGTCGCTCTTGTTGTTCAGAAGATACTTTCTTTCTTCTTCTTTTTATTTATCGCTAAAACCTTAGGGAATGGCGGAACCGGGGAGTATGTGGCCGCTTTTTCTTTGAGCTCCATTTTTGGGGTTTTCGCGGATTTTGGACTAGGGCCGGTTCTCATACGTGAGCTGGCGCACGACGAATCAAAGAGCGTTATCTATCTCGGTAACATTATCGCTATAAAATTATGGTTATCGGTAATTGCTTTTGGCGCCTTAGTGGGCACGGTTTATGCGGTTCGGCTATTGGGTGGCGGCCATCCGCCGTTAGCACTGATTATCGTCGCCGGCGCTGTTATGATTGTTGACTCTTTCGCTCTCACTGGGACAAGCGTTTTTCGAGGGCGGCAAAATCTTTGGTTTGAATCAATAGTTGTTATTCTGAATAAAGTTCTGATTCTTGGTCTCGGCCTGGTGGCGCTTTACCTTTGGCCCTCCGCGCTCAATGTAGCTCTCACTATACTCGCCGGCAGTATTGTTTCGTTTTTTGCCCTAACATACTTTCTCAACCGCGAGCTTCATTTATCGTGGCGGCCGCGCCTGAATAAAATAGTTATTCTAGAACTTAAAAAATTGGCCCTGCCATTTGCTCTGGCAAATATTTTTGCCGCGGTGTACGCCTATAGCGATTCCGTGCTTTTAAGTTTTCTGAAAGGCAGTCAGGCCGTGGGCATTTACAGCGTAGCGGCTAAAACAATGAATGCCTTTCAATTTATTCCCATGGCTTTTATGGCGGCGGTCTTTCCGGCCATGAGTTATTATCACCGCCATGCCCCGGAACGGCTGCGTGATATTTTTGAGCAATCGTTTCGCTACCTTCTTCTTATCAGCGCGCCTTTGGCTATTGGGCTCTTTGTCCTAGCCGATCAGTTCGTGGCGCAATTGGGGGCAGACTATTGGCCAGCGGCTCTGGCCGTGCGCATTCTTGTGCCCAGTCTGGTTTTTGTTTTTTTGTCCTTCCCTCTGGGAGCGCTGTTAAACGCCGCCAACCGCCAGCACTGGCAGACCGCGGTCATTGGACTTAGCATGATTATAAATATTGGTTTAAATATATGGCTGATTCCTGCTCTTAGCTACATTGGAGCAAGCTGGTCATGGTTTATTACCAATGCGGCTGTTTTGCTAATTGGATTATGGCTGGCGCGTTTGGTGGTGGCTTACCGAATATGGCCGCTCGTAAAATCTTTAGGCCGAGTTTTGGTATCTGTGGCTGTAATGGGATGGGCGACGCTGGCCATGACTGCGTTTATGCCGTTATTGCTGGTGGTGTTGCTCAGCGGCATAATTTATACGGCCGGGCTTTTTGCGCTGCGCGAATTATCACTGGCCGACGTGCAGTATTTTTGGGGATTATTTCACCGGCGCGAAGCTGAATTAATTACAGTCTCCAGTTCTGAATAACATATTCCTGCTTATGGGTAAAATACTGTTATTAACTCTTGAATATCCGCCGTCGGGCGGCGTGGGCCGAATGTATCGCGAGCTCGCCCGAGCCATGCCCCCTGAACGAATAGTCGTATGGGCGGCACCGTCAACCGCCGAAATATCGCCAGACGCCTTTTATACCGATAATTATACTATCCGGCGCTCTCCCTTGCTTAGCTCTTGGGGCTGGCCGCGCTGGCTGGTAACGATTTTTAGACTGGACGCATACTTAGAACAGCAAGGCATTGATCAGATTATAGTCGGCCAAGTATTGCCGCTCGGCACGGCAGTGTGGCTGCTTAGTCTGGTGCGGCCCCTGCATTATGCCGTGTTTGTTCATGGCCTGGATGTGTTGAAACCGATGAAATCAAAACGCAAAAAATGGCTGATTAAAAAAATTTTCCATAGAGCCAACGGTATTTTTGCAGCCAATAAATTCGTGGCTGGCTTGATTAAAGAACTGGACGTACCGTCCGCGAAAATTACGGTTATTTATCCAAGCCCTGCCTTAAGCAAATTCCCCAACGCCGCGCTAGTGAAACGCTTGGGCGACGAGTTTGATTTAGCAAAAGCGCCAGTTTTGCTGACTATCAGCCGATTGGTGGAGCGCAAGGGACATGATGTTGTGCTTCGCGCCCTGGAAATAGTCTGGCGCGAGGTACCTGATTTAAGATATTTTATAATTGGCGATGGGCCAATGAGAGCGCGCCTAAAGATTCTTAAAAATACTCTATCTCGCCATGAACAAGTTAAATTTTTGGGGGCACTAGACGACGATGAGACGACTGCTTGGCTGTCGCTCGCCGCTATCTTTATTATGACACCGCGCACTCTGCCCAATGGTGACGTGGAAGGATTGGGCATTGTTTATTTAGAGGCCGGCTATGCCGGTAAACCCGTTATTGGCAGTTACTCGGGCGGAGTGTCAGAGGCAATAGTTGACGGGGAAACTGGCTTGCTGGTTCCGGAAAATGATATTAAGGCAACCACGGCCGCCATTCTTAAATTACTTCATGACCCGGCGCTCGCCGCTCGTATGGGCGCGGCTGGACGCAAACGGGCTCTTGGTTTTAGCGCCAGATCCGGCGCCAGTAAAATCTTAGAATTTTTTAATCATCAAACACGATGATTAGTATCATCATTCCCGCCTACAATCACGGCGCGGCCCTGCCGTCTTGTTTAGCCAGTTTACGCCGCCAATCGTTTAGCGATTGGGAAGCAATCATCGTTGACGACGGATCAACAGATGACACGGAACAAATCGTGAATAATTATACGCAGAGCTGCCGCCCAGAACAGTGCATTCGTTATTTTAAATTAGATCATAGCGGCGCGCCCCGAGCCCGCAATGCCGGCGCTAAACTGGCCCGCGGCAGTTATTTGCTGTTTGCTGACGCTGATTTAATCTTTGACCAGACGGCTTTAAAAAAAATGTTTGCCGCCCTAAAAAATAATCCTCAAGCCGCTTACGCCTACTGCAGTTTCAAATTTGGCTGGAAAAAATTTACCGGCCGAACCTTTAACGCGGCGGCCTTGCGGCAAAACAATTATATTCATACCTCGGCTCTTATCCGACGCGAATGTTTCCCCGGCTTTGACGAACAGCTTAAGCGTTTTCAGGACTGGGATCTGTGGTTAACCATGCTGAAAGGAGGCCACATTGGAGTATTTGTGCCTGAAATTTTATTTCAGGCCCGTGTCACTCGCCGCGGCATTAGCGCCTGGCGGCCGCGCGCCTGGTATTACTTTTGGTCTTTGGTTGTTCGTTTGATTGGGCTCGCCCCAGCATCGTTTCACCGCTACCTGGAGGCTAAAAAAATTGTCCAACTTAAGCACGGCCTCATATGAACGAGAGCGCCGCCGCCCCCGATATTTCTGTTATTATTGTCAGCTGGCGCGTTCGCCATCTGCTAAAGCAAGCACTTCTTAGCATTGTCAATTCAGTTGAGCAAGCGCGCCGCGCCGGCCATGCCTTAAACGTGGAAACAATCGTGGTAGATAATAATTCAAACGATGGCACAGCGGAGATGGTGAGCACCCTGTTTCCAGCAGTGCAGTTCATAGTCAATAAGGTAAATCGCGGTTTTGCCGCGGCTAATAATCAAGGATTAGCCGCCGCCCGCGGCCGCTATATCCTTTTTCTAAACCCGGATGCGGAGTTGATAGGCGGCGCCCTATGGCAAATGTACGAGTTTATGCAAGAGCAGCCGCTGGTTGGCCTGGTTGGCCCGAAACTGGAGAATCCGAACGGCTCCCTGCAGCGCTCTTGCCGACGTTTTCCAACTTTTTGGTCGGCCTTCATGATCCTCTTGAAGCTGCACAATTTTTTCCCAAATAGTCTGCCCATAAGACGATATTACATGTGGTCGTTTAAATATCAGACGATGCGGCGCGTTGATCAAGTGATGGGCGCCTGTATGATGATTAATCGTAAAGTTTTGGACGAAGTGGGTTATTTTGATGAAAAATTTTTTATTTTTTTTGAAGAAGTGGATCTCTGCAAAAAAATTAATGAGGCCGGCTATATTATTTTCTTTTACCCCGAGGCGGTGGTGCGGCATCACCGTTCCAGCGCCTTTCAGCAGCGGCGGATTCTCTGGCGGCAATGGCATTTTGCCAGAAGTTCTCGCCGCTATTTTTGGAAGCACCATGGCGTATTGCCAGCTAGCTTACTTGCCATCGTGTCTTTTATCTCTTTGGGTCCGGCATTAATCTTGACGTTTATCAACTCCCTTGGCGTACGACTGGCCAAGAATGAGAATTTATAGAAGCCGTCATGACAAAAACTGAAGTTCAATATTGGATCGCGGGATTACTATTGGCCGACCTTTTGTCTTTTTTGGGACATTATGAACCAACGGTCAGTCAAGCGCTGTTTATTATCGCCGTAACTGCTTTTTTGGTTGTATCCTTAAGGAATCTGGAGCTGGCTCTATTAATTACTCTGGCTGAAATTTTTGTGGGGTCAAAGGGATATCTTTTTTTGTTTACCTATAACGATATTACTATCTCCTTTAGATTGGCGGCGTTCATAATTCTGTTCTTGGTAAGCTTACAGCAGATAAAAAATTTAGACAAAGAAGCAATTTTAAAATTAGTGGGATGGGCCAAACCAATATTGGCCCTGGGCTTTATTGTCTTTCTGTCCTTTATTCGCGGACTCGCTCACGGCTATGGATTTTGGCAGGTATTTTTTGATGCCAATGCTTATTTTTTCCTCGGGCTCCTTCTGCCCTTATTTATCGTCACCCAAAAAAAAGAATTCTTGGAGCGTGTGGCCTATCTTTTATTCTACAGCGCCGTTTATTTGTCGGTCAAAACGCTTTTGCTATTGTATTTTTTTACTCATCAGTTTGAGTTTTTTCTGCCTGATCTTTATCAATGGGTACGCCATAGCGGGGTAGGGGAGATTACCTGGACAACCACCGGCGCTTGGCGCATTTTTATACAAAGTCAAATTTACGTATTAGTGGCTTGGTGGATGGTCGCCTCAAAAAGCGAACCAGATTATTCTATTTTAATATCGCCCAAAATTATCTTTATCCTTAGTTTATTTATGTCTGCTTTGCTCATTAGCTTTTCTCGCAGCTTTTGGTTTGGTTTAATCTTAAGCATGGGCGCGGTGGGCTTCTGGAAACTATATAATCGCCAATTTAAAGAATTGGCCATGTTAACAATGGCGAGTATTATCAGTTTCGTTTTGGGAATCGTCATTATTATAGGGGTCATGAAAATACCACTGCCGGCCGCCAGCACCGACGGAACTTTAAATTTGTCGGAGCGTCTGCAAATTGAGGAAGCGGCCTCCAGCCGCTGGAATTTACTAACTCCTCTCTGGTCAGCTGTCAAAAAAAATATGATTTGGGGAGCCGGCTTTGGCGCCGCCGTTACCTATACCAGCAACGATCCTCGCGTGCGCAGTCTTTCCCCGGATGGGCGATATACAACGACGGCCTTTGAATGGGGCTATCTTGATATTTGGTTAAAAATCGGCCTCCTTGGTCTAGCGGTATATGTCTGGATAATTTGGAAAATATTTTCCGCGGCCAGTCAAACGTTAAATTTAAATAGCTCTCTGGCGGGGTTATTGACTGGTTTATTGGCGGTGGCGGCCGTTCATGTGGCCAGTCCTTATCTAAACCATCCGCTGGGCTTGGGGCTGGTTCTGCTTCTTTATACCCTCACTGTCAGCCGGCCTGATTTTAAGCGTTTTTATGGATGAGATATTGTGCATTGACAAAACAATTGGTAACTGCTATACTGCTTTCAACGTTTAAAGCCACGAACGATTTTAACAAACAGCGAGTTTCCATCGCCAAGTTAAATAGTCGAGCTTTAGAACGAATCCCTACTGGGACGAAAGCGAGGTGACTATTTAACATGGCATTCCAAAATGATGGAAACTACGCCCCTCAAGGACAGGGCGGTTTCTCCGGCGGACGCGGATTCGCGCCGCGACCGATGGTTGATGTATCAAGCATGGGTTTGAAGTGCGCGAATTGCGGCATGGATATTAAAGAACTGCCGTTCCAGCCGTCTACTGACCGACCTGTCTATTGTCGCGATTGTAATCGTCAGCGCCGGCAAAATTTCAGCGGACCGCGCAACCGTTACTAAGAATTAAAATTCTTTAATCAACAACCCCGCCGAGGCGGGGTTGTTGTGTTATGGCAACTGAATAATTATATCATGATAACCTCTGAAAAATTGTTCTGCCATCAACGGCATTTTGCCTTCCACCTGTAGTTTATTAATTTTCAGGGAGCCGTTAGCGGCGGCCACACCCAGCGTATGATTTAGCCAAAAAAATGTGCCGGGTGTAAGGGCTGGCGCGGGCGCAGAGAATAATTCCACCTCAAGCAATTTAATAATTTTATCTTGTTTGTTTATTTTCCGGCGCCACCATATACCCGGCCAAGGATAATAAGCACGCCACTTGCGCTCAATGGTGACGGCTGACTTATTCCATATTATTTCACCATCAGTGCGTTTGATTAATTTATGGTAAGTAGCTAACTCATGGTTTTGCTCTTGGGGCTGAATTTGCCCGGCCAAGAACGCTGGTATGTATTTTACAACCATGGCCGCGGCCTGCTGGGCTAAATTTTGCTCAAGATCAACCGCCCTCTCCCAGCCAGTCAAGGTATAGCTTTCCTGGGCAATGATTGGCCCATGATCCATTTTTGCATCCATTAAAATTATAGAAACGCCGGTAGCAGTATCGCCGTTAAGTATGGCGGCAGCAATTGGCGCCGGACCGCGGTGTTTGGGCAGAAGAGACGGATGAATGTTTATGGCGCCGCGGCTTGGAATTTTTAAAATATTTTCTGGGATAATTTGCCCATAATCGGCGACAATCATTAAATCCGCCTGACCATCAATAAATTTATCGTTTAAATCCTCTAGGCGCTGAGGGGTTAAAATGTTTAGCTTGATTTTTTTAGCGGCGGCCTCAACCGCTGAAGGTATGAGCAGTTGTTTTTTGCCGCTCGGACGCGGCGGCTGGCTAATAACTAAAACTATATTGCTGGCGTCGGCCAGCGCCAACAAACTGGGAACAGCGAATGGGCCTGTTCCAACAAAGATCAACTTTGCTTTGCTCATAATTCAGCCGACGTCCCTACCGAAGCGATCCACTTGGCCCGATCAATAAATAATACGCCATTCAGATGGTCCAATTCATGCTGAATAATGCGCGCTGTTAATCCCTCGGCCTTAAATGACACTTTTTTGCCTTCTCTGGTGTAGGCCCGATAGCGAATCGTTTTTGAGCGTTTGACCGGTCCAAATAATCCGGGAACAGAGAGACAACCCTCCTCCATGACTTCTTTGCGAAATGATTTGTATATAATGACCGGATTTATGAGAGTAGCGGCTTGCTTGCCCGAGGCCACGATAATTAAACGCAGACCTTGCCCGATCTGCGGCGCGGCCAGTCCCACACCATCAGCTTGCCACATCGTGGCGATCATGTCTTCCGCTAAATCCTGAAAAATTTTTTCCGTCAACACTTTCAAATCAACTTCTTTGGCTCTTTGTCTGAGAAGGGGATTGGGGTGGCGAAGAATTGGAAGTATTTTAAGCATGGCTAGATTATGATATATAATTTTTAATCTGTCTATTTTTTGTACTAACTAATAGACACCGGATCAACGTCAATTTTCCAATTGGCGTCAAGGTGCGGCCAGAGCTGATTTAATTTATAATCAAGCGGCGCTTTTATTAAAACTGTTTTTTTATTTTTTTGCTGGTCCAGGTTAACGATATTTAAATTATGATCGTCCTCAATTGACCGCGGCAAAACAAATTGCTGATTGGCGGCGGTTAGCTTAATGAGACGCGCGTAGGGCGGGTAATGAAACCTCTTTCTGTCATAAAGTTCGTGTTTGGCAAATTCGCTCTCTTGGCCGGATTTAACGGCTTTAATCGCCGGATGTTCAGGCAGATTGGTCTCAACATAGCAATATTGTTTAGCGGCGGCCCATAATTGATGGATTGCGGTTAGGCCATCCTCATTGGCATGCCATTGGGGCGACAAAAACAAGCTCTCGGCCTGCATTATAGTCACTGTATTAAATAAGGGCAGAGCCCAGAGGCGAGGCAAAATTATAGAGGTGGCAACGGTGATCTCCACTTGGTTGGATTTAATCTTATT
Source organism: Candidatus Uhrbacteria bacterium RIFCSPLOWO2_02_FULL_48_12 (assembly GCA_001791425.1). Taxonomy (GTDB): domain Bacteria; phylum Patescibacteriota; class Patescibacteriia; order GWA2-46-9; family GWA2-46-9; genus GWA2-46-9. The sequence continues at coordinate 5,306 of MGEP01000030.1, read as the reverse complement.
GAGCAGGGCAAAAAGATTACTGCTCTTTTTCAAAGAATCACGATCCAAGCGCTGAATTATTTTGTTTGGAAATTTATGTTTTAGCTCCTCTAAAATTCTTTCAATGCCCAACCCAAAATATCGCAATTTTAAACCATGGCAGTGGGGGCAAGAGTTGAGGTTATTTTCTATGTGACCGCATTTCTGGCACTTAAGGGCAGCGGCCGAATGCTCGGCCGAAGTTGGGTCCTGCGGCTGAACCCCGCTCGGCGGAACGGGGGCGGGAGTGAAGCTCCACGGCTTTACAGCCGTGGCTTCTTGCCGAACGGGGTTCCGTGGAGCGGAACCCCGCACCGTCCCGCCAAGCGGGACTGGTGCGTGGGTAAAATAAGTTAAAAATGAATGGCATGCAGAACAGCGAAAAGCATATTGACAATCATTGCATAAAACAGCCGCATAACCAAGACGATTTACAAAAACTAAACTTTGAGCGCTCGTTGAAGATTGGCCAATGGCTTTGAGAGCGGCCTCGGGAATAATTGCGGCCCGATTTTCCTCACGAGAAACACGGCGGTCCAAGATGATTAATTTTGCTTTGGCGCCAGCTTGAATCCTGCCAAGAATTCTATTTTTCGGCCAAAGAGGCGGTAAAATCCGCGTTGTTAAAAACGGCACTTGCTCAAACGCCGTCAATCTCTCGGCCAAATATCTGGTGTCATAATATGGCTGTTGATCCCATGATTTATAATTATCATCCGCTTCGTCAAAAAGGATAACTGACCGCAGGGACTTGAATGGTAAAAATGGCCCGCTCCGCGTAGCAAATATGACGCTGGCCTCTCCAGTGCTGATGCGCATCCAGTCAAGGCCTAGCTGACTGATTGGCGCGCGAGAAGACCAAATTACCAAAGCGAACTCATTAAAATATTTTTCATAAGACTTTTTGGCAATCTCTGCTGACTCATTGTCCGGAAAAAGCAAAAGGACTTGACCTCTATTTTTGAGGCGGCGACGTATATATTCAATGAACAAAGGATGACGCGGATCATAAAGAGAGCCAATAATGGTTAGCTTGCTCCGTGCTCCGAGAAGCAGTCGCAAAGTGCGGCGATTGATCTTGGCCAAAGGCAGGGCAGTTGATTTTTGACGATGGCGCTGATTTTTAGCCTGCTCGCCCTGCCGCGGCGGGACGAGGTGGATTTTGGCCGTCAGCCGCGAGACTACAGTTTTGTAAGCCAAGGTTCGGCTGGCGCCATAATGATTTTCTAATTCATCAATAAGCCCCCGCTGGCCAAAGGTCAGCGGGGGATAGGGGAGAACTGCTTTAATACCTAATATTTTTTTTATCGCCGTTTTTTGCTCATGGTATATCCTCACCGCCGCACCTTGTATGTTTTGGCGGCGAAAAGGTATGATCACAAGCTGGCCCGGTTTTATGTTTTTTTGAAGACCAACCGGCAGGCGATAAGTAAATTCCTGGTCAATACCCCGCGGTAAATATTTGATGGGAACAACGTCGGCGAACATGATCACAATTTAAGATTAATGACCATATGACCGATACCAAACGGATTCTCGTAAGATAATATCTCTGGAGTGTAATGTGTGTTTTTCACTATGCCAAATAGCAGCAAAAGCGGACGCACAGCGCATTCTTTAACCTCTAGCAGTGTTTCCTTTTTAAAACGAGCCAAGGTTAAAGGATGCTTTTTGGATATGGCCTCCAGCACTCTTTGGTCAAACGTTTTGGCCTTGGCTGAATAGCCGGCCGGCGACAGTTCACTTAACCGATGAGATAAGTTGAGCGAGGCCACCAAAGCGATTCTTGTTTTTTCCTGATAAATCGGCCGCCGCAATCTTTCACCAATAATAAATTCCGGCTTATCGTCTTCTATGGTATCATTGATGGGCACAAGTTTTATATTTGGCTGGCTCTTCAATAAATAAAACAGGGTAGTGCTAATGCTCCCGTCCAGTTTTTCTTGGCTTGAAATTGTGACAGGATACTTTTCGCGCAGTGTGTCAAAACGGTGTTTTAAATGGTGGGCCATGGCAATATCACCCGGCATGCTGAAACCTGCACCGTATTCACCGAACTCTTCAAAATTGGCCAGGTAGCGGGCATGAATGTTAAAGGTGAGCGATTTAGAATTACTGCTTGGGTTAAGCGGGTGGTTTGACAAAATAATAATAGTTTCCGGTTTGGCGGCCATAAGCTGTTGAGTGACGGCTTGCATGGCCTCAATTGTTTTGGACAGATTATTAGTATTTTTCTTGCCGATTGAGGGAATCAATAGCGGCGAGTGCGGTACAATGGCAGCAAAGACTAGGGCCATATTAGAGTATTTATTAATTTAATTTTAACCGGTAATAGGCGGACCATCAGGATGGACGGCTAAGGCGTCCGGCGTCGTCACAATGATATTTGACCACTGGTAACCAAGGTCTTTAAAGATTTCGGCGGAAGCGATGGGGCGCTTTTGCCCGTTTGATATAACATAAACCGTAGGTTGATTGGGGGCAGTCACTAATTCAGCGTCTTTAAATTTAACCGGTTCACCAGTATAATATTTTTCCAAGGCGGCCGGCGGCACTGGCTTTATGGGATATCGCGCGAAACGGTTGCGCAGTATTTCTCTTGACTTGATGGGATGCTTGACGCCATAGGATACATAATATACGCCGCCGGTCGTTTTATCCTGCATGAGCTCTCCTAAGGGCTTGGCATCGGCTGTGGTAATAGGCACACCCTCAAAGTATAAATTAATATCATCCCAGCCGGCATCAATAACCTCTTCAGGATTAAACCCCAGAGCGCGGAAAATTTCACGAGAAGCAATGCCGCGGCGCTTATCATCCACTAACAAAAAGACTGTTCCTCTGGGCGAGCGCAGCAGCGAGTAATTTGGAAATTTAATTGGTAAACCAATATCATAACGCAAGATATCATTGGTGGAAACAGTCACGATTTTTTTGGCATCGTAATCAGAAAATAAGGCGGCCTTGGATGTGACCAAGCGAAGCTCTCCATTAGTCAGCAGCCAAATATTTTCAGTGCCGCGCTCTTGTAAGAGCGTTCCGTTGGGATAATTTCTGGCAAAATATTCATTCCATTTAATCCAAAAATTACGGTTGCCATTAAGGTGCGGGGTATAGATGTATAAATTGGCCGTGGCCTGCGTGGCTGGCGTCACGATGGTATCGTCAATCAGTCTGGCTTCGCCGCGCTTAACGCCAAATTCCGCTGGATGCTCAAGGTAATAGAGCTGGCGCCAGGCGGCCCGATCAACCTGAACGGCGAATCCCTTAAATTTTTGAATGGCCGGATCATCAGTACTGCATCCATCGCAAACCGCATAGCCGGCGGCCCAATCTAAATCACGCGGCGATGGATTAGAATTCTCCACCAAACTTTGCTCGCGCTGCAAAAGTACAATCAAGAATTTTGGGTTGATTCTATAACTATTCGCGGCGCGCCAAATAATTTCTGAAGCATCTCGCTCAATGCCGTCAACATCCTTGGTCCGATATGATGATAAAATACCGCTCTTGCCGCCAAGAAACCTCCTGATTGAATCTACCGACATTGACTCATAGTCAGTCAGTTCCCAATCGTCAATGATGAAATTTGGATTAAATGGTTTCCCCGCCGATTCATTATTTTGCTCTTGGGCACGGGCTGGTTGAAAGATAAAAAAAGCTAATAAAAATATTAGCCAAACATTAGTACGTAATTTCATGCTTGATATTATACTTTATTGCACGAGCTCTGACAATACAGCCAGACCGTTATTGTTGCGGGGTCATTTTACTCTACGAGGATTTGGTTTTATTTTTAACTGATTTAATATTAATTCCTTTATCGTCACTGTCTACGATCACCTCGGAATTTTCCGATATCTTTCCTTCAACAATTTTTTTAGCCAAGGGGTCGAGCAGGAGATTCTGAATCGCTCTTTTTAGCGGCCGCGCTCCATATTCAGGATTGTAACCCTGTTTGCTTATGAACGCTTTTGCCGCTTCTGATACTTTGATAGTAATATTTTTCTCTTTCAACCGCCCCTGCACCTTAAGCAATTGCTTATTAACAATTTCCGCAAGCTTATCTTCGGCGAGATGATGGAAAACGATTATATCATCAATGCGGTTTAGAAATTCCGGTTTAAAATGCTCTTTTATTACAGCCATAACTTTTTGCTCCATCTCTTCTTCGTTGTCCTGCGGGCCCGCACGTCGCTTGGCCTCAGCAAAACCAAGCGTGTACTCATGAATCACTTGATTGCCCAAGTTAGAGGTCATAATAACGATGGTATTTTTGAAATTTGTCACTCTGCCCTTGGCGTCGGTTAGTCGTCCATCGTCTAATATTTGCAGCAAAATATTAAATACGTCCGGATGCGCTTTCTCAATTTCGTCAAAAAGTATAACGGCATACGGCCGGCGGCGAATTTTTTCCGTCAGCTGTCCGCCTTCCTCATAACCAACATAGCCGGGCGGAGAGCCGATCAATTTTGCCACGCTGTGTTTTTCCATATATTCAGACATATCCACACGCACCAGCGCTTGCTCATCATTAAACATAAATTCAGCCAAGGCCTTGGCTAACTCTGTTTTACCCACCCCGGTCGGCCCCACAAACATGAAGCTTCCAATTGGCCGATTTTCTTCGCCGATGCCGACGCGTGAACGGCGCAAAGCATTGGCCGCCGAAATAATGGCCTTGGCTTGACCCACTACGCGATTATTTAATTCTTCTTCAGCTCTCGCTAATTTATGCGTTTCTTCTTCCAGCATTTTTGTCACCGGAATGCCTGTCCAACGGGCCACTACCGCGGCAATATCGCGCTCCATTATTTCTTCTTTTAAAATGCGCTGACCGCTTTCTTTTTGCATGGCTATTAATTTCGCTTCCTGTTTCTTAACTTCTTTTTCCAAATCGGGAATCTGCCCGTAACGAATTTCCGCCACGCGCTGAAACTGCGCCTGCCTTTCCGCTATCTCGGCTTCCTGTTTCAGTGTTTCTATTCTCTTTTTGGCTTCGCGAATTTTACCAATGGCTTCTTTTTCATTTTTCCAATGCACGGATAATTGATTATTTTTCTCCTGCAAAGAAGCGAGCTCCGACTCAAGAGCGCGTCGGCGCTCCACTGATGAAACTTCAGTTTCATTTAGCAGGGCCTGTTTTTCGATTTCCAGCTGAATAATCCGCCGCTTCAGTTTATCCAATTCTGTGGGCATGCTGTCAATTTCCATGCGCAGAGACGAAGCCGCTTCGTCTATCAGATCAACGGCTTTGTCCGGCAGAAATCTATCCGTTATATAACGCG
>MGEP01000029.1:10056-16205 GCA_001791425.1 Candidatus Uhrbacteria bacterium RIFCSPLOWO2_02_FULL_48_12 | reverse complement strand
CTAAATTTAAAATTTATCGCGCCATCGCGCCGGCTCAACCAAACACCAGTGGTTCAACGCTTGATGAACCGGATAAAGCGTCAAGAACAAGCTATGTTGACAGTAGTGTGGCCAACGGCGCCAGCTACAATTACGAGATAGTTGTTGAAGACAACATGGGTAATCTCTCTATGGTGGCGAGCGCTGGGCCAGTAACGCCATCAACCACGGGTGCGCCGCCGCCTCCGCCGCCAGTGATAACCAATGTTCAGAAGGCCCAGGAAAGCACGAACTCCGTAACGATTACCTGGGATACAGACATAGCCAGCGACTCAAGGGTTGTTTACGCGGCCACATCCAGTAAACCTCTGACGTATGACGGCTATCCAGCGCAAGGCGTTGTTTGTAGTGTGGGAAATACGGCAGGTTGCTCAACGAGCGGGCAGGATGGGCATTCGGTAACATTAGTTGGTTTGCAATCAGGAACGCATTATTATTACGAAGTGCGCTCCACGGCGCCGGGCAATAATACACCGGGCACAAAAAACAGCGAAACCGGAGTTGATTTTCAGTTTACAACGCTTACTCCGCCGCCGGTAGTGAAGCCGCAGATTTCCGCTGTTGGCGTCAGCTTCACCCACAATAGCGCGACATTTACATGGAACACTGATTTAGATTCTGATTCATTCGTTTCTTATGGGACAGACGCGGGACTGGGAGTAACTTCCACTTACATTGGACAGCGCGATTCGGTGCGTAATCACACTGTGGCAGTCGCCAGTCTGGCGCCTCTGACCGCTTATTATTTTAGGTTGAATTCAACGGCTGGCGAAGGCACTGGGGCAGCGCCAAGCACGGAACAGCCCTTGGCGGGTGGAACGAATTTTTCTTGTTCTTCGTCAAGCTGTAGTTTTACCACGACCTCTGATCCTCAAGACTCAACACCGCCGCAATACAGTAACATATCTGTCTCCAACATTCTTTATAACACCGCCACAATCACTTGGAATACGGACGAGCCAGCCACCGGTTTTGTTGAGTTTTGGAAAGTAGGCGACACCCTGCATCGTTTCTGGCCGCCAGCGGCCGGTAGTTTAGTGCCTTCTCACAGCGTGCAATTACCCTTTGATTTAGAACCGGAAACTGATTATAGCTATAAAGTTATTTCGGCCGACAGCTCAAATAATTCAGTACCCTCAACTGAACAGCCGCCATTCAAAACAATAGCCGCGCCGTCAACCGTTACTCCGCCGGTGTTTACGGGCCCGACTATCAGACACGATACTATTACTGCCACCACTGCTACTATTTATTTCAGAACTGATCAGCCAACCGATGCCGCAATTCTTTATTCAAAAAACGATCAATCTTATGACGAACAGCAAGTTTTTGCCGAGTTAGTCGCGGACCACACAGTTACGTTGCTAAACCTTACTCCCGGGACAACATATTATTATAAAATTAAGGCCACAAACTCAAGCGGTCTTTTCACCGAGAGCACAGATTGCGGCGGATTGCTCTGCTTTTTTACTACCCTTGCCTCAAATAGCCCAGTGCCTCAAGTGGTGGTAGGAAGCGTTAGTGTAAAAAACGTTGGAACCAATCAAGCGACAATTAGCTGGCGGACAAGCCAGCCGGGAAATTCCTTGGTGGAGTTTGGTTTTGCCATTGACACAAATGGCGCGCCGCTTTACGGTCGGACCTTTGGATATGTTACGGATAATACGGCTGACCACGAAGTGATACTTCCTGATGATCTTTTAAGCAATAAAATTTATTTCTTTCGCGTAAGAACCAGAGACGTCTACAATCAGTTGGTGGTTTACCCGGGAACTGCGGATGTGTCTGCCTTTGACCCTTCGACTTGTCCACCTACGCTTGACGAGCGCAATCCATGTTTTAAGACAATAATATCTGATCAGATAATGATTAGCGAATCAGCCGCGCCGCCGATTATTAGCGGTGTGGGCGTTTTATTAGTGACCAATGTTAAAGCAGTGATTGGCTGGAGTACTGACAAGCTAGCCGATTCTGAAGTTAATTACGGTTTGTCCACTAGTTATGGGGTGACTGTTAAGTCGGCGGACGCGCAGAATAATCCGATGTATACGCGTACGCATGCTGTTACTTTAGAAGGACTGCAAGCAAGCACACCGTATTATTTTAAAGTAGCGTCAACCAGTCTTTTGCCGCAGGATTTACGCGATGAAAAGGACAATGGCGGTCAAGGTTATACTTTTAAAACAAACGCCGGTATTGGCGCCGGCGATTTGACCCAAGCGGAATTTGATCAGCTGCAGCAAAGACTTAGTGGACTGGAAGGCAAAGAAGGTGCGGGCACCTTGACTGATGCAGAAAAACGAGAGCTGGAACAGTTACGGGAGAGATTATCGCAGGGTCCGATCAAGAACGATACCAGTCCGCCGATTATTGCTGATGTGCAGGCCTCAAACATTACAGAGACCACCGCGGATGTTATCTGGAATACTAACGAACAAGCCACTTCTATTGTGAGATTTGGCGAGGATGATGCTTATGGCCGGCTGGCCGGCGATACCAACATTCTTACCACCTCTCACAAAGTTGATTTGAAGCGGCTAGATCCCGGTACGGAGTATCATTATCAAGTCGTTTCTTATGACCGTGAAGGCAATGGAGCATCTAGCGGGGATAATACATTTAAGACCAAGGGTGTAAAGGGCGAAAAAACAGAGGAGAATACAGAAGAAGGTAAGGACAAGAAAGGACAAAAAGACAAGAAAGGACAAGACGAAATAGATGAGGCCATTAAGAAAATTCAGGAATTATCCAAAGATAAAAAAATTTCCGTGGAGAAAATTATTGATTTATTGAAAGACTTTTCCGAAGAAGATGTGTCCAAAATTCTTTCTTCGCTTGGGATGCAATTAGTGTCTCCTCCGAAATTTGTCGGTAGTATGCCCAAAGTTGAAGTAACAACAACTAGTGCGACCATAAGCTGGCAGACGGACAAAGAAGCCGACAGCCGGGTAGCGTACGCCTCAGAAGGCAATTTTAAACCTAATCAAGACGATCCATATGTCACTGAAGCAGGTGATGCCCAAACGTTTACAACGGACCATGAGGTAATAATTATCGGGTTGGAATCAAATACTGTTTATCATTATCAACTGCGTTCCCGCGAACGCGCCGGAAGGACCGCCCGCTCCATTGACCGCACGTTTAAGACTTTGCCCATGAAGCCGGAAATTACCAACGCGCGTGTGGCCAAATCCACGGAAAATGAGGTAACTCTCACTTGGAAAACAAATGTACCGACAAAATCCACCATTGAGTACACTAATTTGAAGACTAAAAATAAACGCTCGCAGGGTGATCCGCAGTTCGTGACGATTCACCAATTCACTCTTTCCGCTCTGGAACCAGACAGCCGCTTCTCGGCCGTTATTCGCGCCGAAGACGAAGCCGGGCTTACCGCCGCTTCGGGCGATCTTGGCTTTGCCACGGTGCGCGACACAGTGGCGCCGGAAATTACCCAAGTGCGCACCAACGTTACCTTCTTGCCCGGCAAATCAGAATACGCTCAAGCGATTATCACCTGGCGAACAAATGAACCAGCGAGTTCGCAGGTGCTCTACGAGGAAGGGATTACTCAAAGCCCGAACCTTAAAAATTCTTCGCCTGAAACCGCGGAATATTTGCTGAACCATGTAGTAGTTTTGAATAAACTCCGAGCGGCCACGGTTTATCGTTTTCGGGTGGTGAGCGCGGACCCGGCCGGCAACAAGGCAGTGTCGCGCGATTTCACGCTTTTGACCCCGCAAAAGAAAGAAACGGTGCTGGAGATTATTATTAAGAATTTTGAGGACACATTCGGTTTCTTAAAGAGCTTTGGCAGATGAGCTAGGAGTTAGGAATTAGCTTCTTGGGGAAAATTATGCCGCTTCGCGGCGGTAATATTTTGCTACTCCCGACGCATTGGGTTTTGCTGCTTTGCGGCATGGGGTTTTTCGCCACTCTTTTGTTCACCCAAAAGAGTGGCCGAGAAAAGGGTGCCCTCGGCGTCCGCGTCGGGTCGCTCGGCTCGCTTGGCAGAGCGGCGATAAACTCCTCTCTTCGCTCGTCAAACACATCGCCGCTTTACCCACGCACCAGAAAGCCACGGGCATAAGCCCGTGGATGAATGGCTTTCGGTGCGGGGTTCCGCTCCACGGAACCCCGTTCGGCAAGAAGCCACGGCTGTAAAGCCGTGGAGCTTCACCTGCCTCGCTCGCCGGTGCAACCACGACGCGGCGCCAAGGGGGTTAATTTTAATCACGTTGTTTAGAAGGTCGCTTTCTGTTCAAGCTACGGAACATAATTGACAATGTTTGGTTATAACTATAGGATGCTTTTGATGCCTCAACAATGAGGAAGCATCACGCGCTTGTTTGGCGCGGCGCACAATTAACAATCATTGTAAACGAGTAGGAGGGGTTATGACACAGTCCACGCACGTGCTTCGTTCGCAGCAGTTTTCCGTATCATGTATTAACGAGCTTTTTGCTCGGGCTGAGGCGTTCCAGAGGGGTGGTCGCAAAAACTATAGAGACAAAATTGTCTTTACGGTTTTTTATGAGCCATCAACCCGCACTCGATTTTCTTTTGAAACCGCGGCGGCGCGGCTGGGAGCGGGGATGGTGTCTACCGAAAACGCCAAAGAGTTTTCCTCGGCCACAAAAGGCGAATCATTGGAAGACACCATACGCGTTTTGTGCGGATACAGACCAGATGCGATTGTGCTCCGTCATCCGCAAACCGGGGCGGCTGAAATTGCCGCAGAGGTAAGCGAGGGCAGTGGAGTGTCTATTATCAATGCTGGCGACGGTGCGGGTCAACACCCCACACAAGCGCTTCTGGATCTTTATACCATTATCAAGGAGGTAGGCCGTTCAGGGTTGAAGGTGGTTATTGGCGGCGATTTGGCTAACGGCCGGACCGCTCGTTCTTTAGCCTATTTGCTGGCCAAGGTAGATCCAAACGTGCATTTGGTGTTTGTGGCGCCTTCGGCTCTGCGTCTCGGTGAGGATATCAAACAGCATCTTTTCGAGAACGGTGTGCGTTTTGAGGAAAAGGAAGAGCTGGTGGAAACTCTTCAAGATGCGGATGTGATTTACTGGACAAGAGTTCAGAAAGAGCGCATTGCCAACAGTGATTACGAGAATCTGCGCGCGGAGATGCTGATTCGCTACTCCATTACATTGGCGCACCTGAAGCTCATGAAACCAAGGGCGATTCTCATGCACCCCTTGCCGCGAGCGGGTGAAATCCATCCGTCGGTTGATGGCGATTCGCGCGCCGCCTACTTTCGGCAGGCCGCAAACGGAGTACCTTTGCGCATGGCTATCTTGGAGAGGATCTTCACAAGGATTCCGTTTGAATGAGTCGTTGGGACCCAAGTGTCGTAAGCTCGGCGGAGAGGTGAATAACCCACCTCTCCGTCTTTAATTTTTCAGTTTTGACCTGAAAAGCTCCTGCAGTTTTTGCGGATTGGCTTTGCCTTTGGTTTCTTTCATGGCTTGGCCAACAAGATATTGCAGGGCATTCTCTTTACCGTTGTTGTAATCATTGGCCGGGCCAGGGTTGGCTTTAATGATTTTTTCTACCACGGCGTCAAGCGAGGAAGAATCATCTATTTGCTTGAGGTCTTTCTCTTCCAGTACGGTGTGGGGGTCCTTGCCCGTCATAAACATTTCTCTTAACAGCACTTGGGCGGCCGAGCTGTTAATTTTGTTTTGATAAACAATAGTTAAAAATTCCGCAAAGTTTTCCGGCGTTATTTTTAGGTCAGCCGCGCTTTGTCCGGCTTCATTTAACAATTTGAATAATTCGGTGGTTATCCAGCCGGCTACCAATTTGCCAAGCTTAGGTCGTTCCCGCTCCAAAATTTCTTCAGCACTGCCCTCAACGCCTTCTATGGTGGAGAGCCAGGCAATTAGTTCTGAAAAAACTTTTTCTGTATAGCCAGCCATGGCCGGGTCGCTGGCAAGAAGCGCGGCCGCCTCGGCGCTTAGAGCATATTCGGCTTGAAAACGCCGGCGTTTGGCTTGGGGCAGTTCCGGCAGAGCGCGGCGTATTTCGTCTATGTCAATTTTGGTATAATCAGCCGGCTCGCCCGGCGGCGTTTCTCTGGAGAGCCAGAGAGGAGCAAG
>MGEP01000029.1:6469-10048 GCA_001791425.1 Candidatus Uhrbacteria bacterium RIFCSPLOWO2_02_FULL_48_12 | reverse complement strand
CTGGCAAATAGCGGTAATCATGCGCTGATTCTTTGGTGCGCTGGGAATAGGTTTGATTTTTGTTTTCATCCCAGCCGCGAGTCTCTTGAACAACTTTTTCATGAGCTTCAAGAAGAGACGCTTGCCGTTTAATTTCATGTTCAATAGCCCGCTCCACGGCCTTAAAAGAATTCAGATTTTTTACTTCTACTTTAGTGCCGAAATTTTTTGACACGCGTTCAGCGCCATCTGGCAGGAGAGAAATGTTTGCTTCACAGCGCATCTGCCCCTTTTCCATGTCCGCGCCAGAAACGCCAATGGAGCGGAGGAGCAGCTGCAGTTCTTGGCAGAATTTTTTTGCTTCGGCGGCAGATGAAATATCAGGTTCGGTCACCAACTCCATCAAAGGAACTCCGGCGCGATTAAAATCAACAAGCGAATAGTTAGCGCCTTCGGGGTGGATGAGTTTGCCTGTGTCTTCTTCCAGATGAACGCGGGTGACGCGAATAACCTTATCGCCGATGGTAAGTTTTCCGTTTTTAGTCAAGGGTTGGTCGTATTGGCTGATTTGGTATCCTTTAGGAAGATCAGGATAGAAATAATTTTTGCGGTCAAATTTAGAAATCGTTGGTATCTCTGCTTCTATGGCCAGGCCAACTTTTATAACCATTTTCACGGCTTCAAGGTTCATTGTTGGCAGAGCCCCGGGGTGCGCCAAGCAGACTGGGCAAATATGTATATTGGGTTCGGTTTCTAGCCCTAAACCATTAGGGCAGGAACAGAACATCTTGGAGTTGGTCTTCAGTTCGCAGTGCACCTCCATGCCGATGATGGGTGTGTATTTTTGAGCCATAAGCCGTAAGCCGTAAAGCCCTAAATTATTTTATGGACGATCGTCCAAATTTTTTCGTGGATAACAGCAGGGGAGAGGAGTTTGCCGTTTTCAACGCATTCTACAAGCGTGAATTTGGGAAAGCGGCGGGCAATTTCAAGGTAGGTGCGTTCGGCGGCCTTGAGATGTTCAAGATCGGATTCATGAAGGTCTCGTTTTCGTCTAATGTATTCGCGCCTGCCCTTGCGGTCAACCAGCCGCTGGGCTATGGTCGCGGGAACATGCAGGATAATTGTTAAATCCGGCCGCGGCAATTTCAAGGTATCATGTTCCAGCCAGTCCAGCCAGCGAAAGTAACGGCGCCGGGCTAGCAGTGATTTGATTTTTCCTCCCTGATGACCCATGTTGGCGGTGACGTAGCGGTTGGAAACAATAATTTGCTCTTGGGCGAGCTGTTTTTTTAGAGTTTTTTGGGCGTCAAAACGGTCAAGAGCGTAAAAGAGGGAAGCTGCATATGGGTCAATGGTGTCGGCCTTGCCATAGCGGCCGTTCAAGTATTGCTCTACAAAATAAGCGGAAGGCAGGCCATAGCGAGGAAAGTCAGCCAGCGCCACATTATATTTTTCTTGACGCAAATGTTTTATCAATAGGGCGGCCTGCGTTGTTTTGCCCGTACCATCCGTGCCGTCAATGACGATTAGTTTACCGGGTGGATGTTTCTTGTTTTTGGTTGACCCCTGACGAGTAAGCATAGTGTTTAAGATAAAACCTCAATCTCTAATATCTAGACTCATACGAAAGTACGAAATCATACGAATATACGAAATAGTACTTATCAGAAGCACGGGTTATTTTTCGTACCTTTCGTATTGTTTCGTAATTTCGTAAGTATATTTCGTAATTCATGATTCCCGATTCATTTTAATTACTTAGTATTCAGAAATTTATTGTTTTATCTTTTAAAGAAGTCTTCGTCATAGTTTGGTATCACAACTCGCAGGTGCTTGACGAGCATGGGGTGCTGCTTTTTTACAAGGTTGTACATATCCAAAACAATATTACGGTAAGACATGTGTCCGCCGGGCTTGCTTCTTAGTTCAACCATGTGATAGAGCTCTCTTAGGTCCATCTTATAAAGAGTGCGTTTTTTGGAAGCGAGAGGAATCATATAATCTGCCTCCAGGCCAGCATCTCGACTAATTATATCATAGGCATCGCGGAAACGGCTGATTGCTTCATCAAATGGTTTGGCGAGCCCGGCATCTTTGAGCTCAAAGGGCGTTTCATAACCATGATCAATGGTTAATGGTTGATTGATTTGCGTGCAAATGCGATGGCGCTGGAGATCGCGGAAAGCGCCGTAGTCCATCAACACATCAAAAATCAGCTGGCCGCCAATTTCATATTCGCGGCGCGGCTGGTCATACGGGCTGCGGCATTCGGCTACGGTATCAATAATTTTTTCTTTTTCCGAAGCTGACAGTTTGCGCGCTGATTCAAGTATCTGTCGGTATGGATAATTCGTCGCCGAGTAAAGCAGGGTGGTAATTAGTTCGTCTTCGTAACTGTGCGGTTCAATATAATCAACGCGCGAAGAGGGCTGAACAGGCGCGCCTCTCATAATTTTTACGGCTAACTCCTTCAATTTCTCATTGGTCTTCAGCAAATATTCTGAAGGGTCGGTGTGCTTAATTAATGTTGGGGCGCCTTTGATGTCAATTGTCATGTTGTTCATAATTTGGCTGATGATGGTTTGCTGATTCTCACCAACAGAGGATTGCAGGTCACGAAGATGGCCTTTTAATTTTTCAGAGCGCGGGTTGTGGGCCGGCGCCAAGGCCGCCTGCCTGATTTCTTCGCCGATTTCTCTAATTTCTTGGTACGGATTGGCCATAAGTTTAGTAATGGCGTGGCGGAGCGAGCGAGCGCTCATAATCATGCCGAAATTTGTGAGAGTGGCCGCAGGCAAAAGATAACGAACGCCGTCAAGCGAGCGCGCTTTAAGTTTTGATTCATAGGCCTTGTCTGTTATATCGGTTGGTTTAGGAAAGCGTTTTCGCATGTACTCTATGAGGCCTCCGAGTAAACTTCGATAAGTTGTGAACAGATCGTCTATGGTACGCTCGTAAAGTTCAGCGTGTTTGGCCATAATTGCAGATGGACGATAGTAGCGAGTGGAATCAAAATCTACGTAGCGCGTGGATTTTTCCTGATAAGCGGCTAAGCGATTGTCTTCAATGGCTTTGGAGGCAAGAATGGAAACATTCTCGCAGGCAATGGCAATGATCGCCATATCGGCAACTGAAGCGTCGCCATATCCCAAAACCCATTTTTCGTGAAACTCGGCGGATTTTTCTTCGGTTAATTCCGCCATGGTTGTCCGGATAGATTCTTTGGAGCGGCTGTATTTGGCCATAGCCACAGCTAAAACTTCAGGCGGCAGGCCGGCAATGGCAAAAATATCGCGTTTGGCCTGCCCCACACCTTTCTCTGGGTGAGAATTATTTGTGTTATTAACGGAAGAGGAAGGCGTTCCCATGGATTTAATATATAAATTTCAAGATTTATTCTTTTAAGAAAGGCGCGGGGTTTATCTCTTGCCACACTCGCGCTAAATCTTTTTCAAGGTCTTCAATGGAACCAGTGTTTATAATGGTATGGTCGGCCATGGCGATTGGCCCGGCCTGTTCAATATTTTCTATTTGCGCGTAATCGCGCGCCTGCGCGTCTTCTCGCGAGAAGGAGCGGTATTTTAGATTATGATCATC
>MGEP01000029.1:2498-6397 GCA_001791425.1 Candidatus Uhrbacteria bacterium RIFCSPLOWO2_02_FULL_48_12 | reverse complement strand
TTGGCGCAGGGCTTCGCGGATTTGCCGTTCGTTTGCTTCAGTTGGTTCCAAGCCGCGCCGCTTAACTTCATCAAGCGTGATTTGCCCAAAACGCAGATAAGCAAAGCCATGCCTTACAAAGTAATTGGCCACTTCACTTTTTCCGGCGCCGGGAAGCCCAACAATGGCGACAACTGGCGGTGATTGCGGCATACCCCGTTAGAAGTCATGGGCAGATAAAATTCTGTCAAGAATTTTATCTGCGTTGGTAATTACGGTGTTTAATGGCTCCATGGGTTGTGGTATAGATAAGAGGTTCATAAAGTGATGCTAAGTCAGACTTCTAACGGGGTTTCTCCAGCTTCAATTTGTGTTCGGGCACGTATTGCCTGTATGTCACTCCGGCGCGGTCAAAAAGACGGCGCGACGCTATCCAGATATCTTCATCGTGGTATTTGTCTGAAGTATAAACAACCTCACTAAGGCCATTTTGGATAATCGTTTTAGCGCACTCGTTGCAAGGGAAAAGTGTTGTGTAGATGGTGCACCCTTTGGTTTGGGCATTAGAGTTGTAGATGGCGTTTTCCTCGGCGTGCACCACGTAGGCATATTTTGTTTCCAGAAATGAACCTTCTCTCTCCCACGGCAGATCCTCGTCTGACACGCCGCGAGGGAAGCCGTTGTATCCCAAACCGACGATAACCTTTTGCCCGTTCACAATTACCGCTCCCGCTTGAGTGGAGGGATCTTTAGAACGCTCGGCAATGAGCTCGGCCATTAAGACGAAGCATTCATCCCAGGAAATGTAGTTGGCGCGTTTGGGCATAATCTTTGAGAAATCCTAATGTCAAAATCCTAATGACAAATCAATGACCAAATGACTTAATGATAAAATTTGACATTACAACATTGGACATTTATTTGACATTTTCCGCCCGAGGCGGATCGGCCTTGGGCCGAGAGCTTTGGCATTAGACATTCCTCGCCCTAGGCGAGGTTAATTGGCACTCCCGGCCCCATGGTGGTAGTTAGCGTGGCTGATCTAATATAGACGCCTTTTGAGGCGGCTGGTTTGGCGCGCCGCAGTGCCTCAATAAAGGAATTCAAATTTTCCATTATTTGCTGGTCGCCAAAAGAAAGCTTGCCGATAATTTGATGGATATTGCCAGTGTCGTCATTCTTGAAGGCAATTTTGCCTTTTTTAATTTCCGTAACAGCGCGTCCAATATTAGGAGTTACGGTTTCATTTTTGGGTGAAGGCATGAGGCCCTTGGGTCCAAGAATTTTGGCGATACCAGCCAGCTCTTTCATCATTTCCGGCGTGGCAATGGCGATGTCAAAATTAGCCGCGCCAGTTTGCCTAATTTTATCAATAAGCTCTTTGGCGCCGACTATATCAGCGCCCGCCTGCTTGGCTTCCAGCTCTTTTTCTCCCTCGGCGAAAACGGCAATACGTTTACTTTTGCCAACGCCGTGCGGCAAAGAAACAGTGCCGCGCACTTGCTGTTCGCCCTGTTTGGGGTCAATGCCAAGCCGCACGTGAAGTTCAACTGATTCATCAAACTTTGCTTTCTTTAGTTGCTTTAAGAGGGCGATGGCCTCCTCTGGTGTGTAATTTTTTTTGGCGACTTTGGCCTTGTTGGCCGTGTGTCGTTTGCCTGTTTTCATCATGTAATTGTTTCCTTTGTGGTTTTAACGATTCAGTGACTAGCCGAATCTCCCACACATAAAATAAATGACTAATGTCAAAATCCAAATTACAAATCAATTATCAAATGATTTAATGACTAAATTCGACATTGGGACATTGAGGCATTCATTTGGCATTTGAGTTTAGACATTAGACATTACTCCACGGTTATTCCCATCTGCCTCGCTGTGCCTTCTATAATGCGCATGGCCGCTTCTATATCGTTGGCATTAAGGTCAGGCATTTTCTTTTCCGCAATTTCTTTAACTTGCGCGCGAGTGACTTTGCCAACTTTTTCTTGAAGTGGCTTACCTGAGCCCTTGGCAATACCGGCCGCCTTTTTTAAGAGTTCAGCCGCCGGCGGGGTTTTTGTGATAAAAGTATAAGTACGGTCCTCAAATACCGTGATTTCCACGGGCGTGATTTCGTCGCCGCGGTCTTTGGTGGCATTGTTGAACTTAGTGCAGAATTCCTGAATATTCAAGCCGTGCTGTCCCAAAGCCGGCCCCACCGGAGGAGCGGGATTCGCCTTACCAGCCGGGATCTGTAACTTGATTATTACCTTAATTTTCTTAGCCATAAGTTTGTAATTAGATAATCCCGCTCCGTGAAGGGGTCGGGAAACGGGAGTTTCCCGTGGCGGAAATATTAAAACCGGGGGGTGTTAAAGAGGAGCGAAGCGACGAGGAGTGGGGATTCGCCTTACCAGCCGGGATCTGTAACTTGATTATTACCTTAATTTTTTTGGCCATAGAATTATGTTGCTTACGAAATTACGAAAATATACGAAAATACGAAAAGGGATGATTTGATAGGATATTCAATTTCGTACATTCGTAATCATTTCGTATTTTCGTAAGTTATTTAAGATTTTTTAATTTGAAGAAAATCTAATTCGACGGGCGTTTCGCGGCCAAACATAGAAACCAGAACCTTGACCTTGCCGCGCGTTTCATCCACTTGCGATACCTTGCCTTCAAAATCTTTGAACGGGCCGTCAATTATTTTTACTGGCGTATCAACGGCGACATCAATTTTGTATTTTGGCTCTTCCACGCCCATTCTTTTTTGCAGATTCCTAATCTCTTCTTCGGAAAGCGACGTCGGGGTGGTGCCGGTGCCGATAAAGCCGGTAACATTGGGGGTGTTTCTGACGATATACCATGAGTCATCGGTCACCACCATTTCCACTAAGACATAGCCCGGGAAAATTTTTTCGGTGACCACGCGGCGCCGGCCGTTTTTTATTTTTATCTTTTTTTCAGTGGGAATGAGGATGTTAAAAATTTTGTCTTCCATGCCCAGTGATTCAACGCGCTGTTTAAGGTTGCGGGAAACGTTTTCCTCATATCCTGAATATGTATGCAAGACATACCAGCGTCGGCCTTGTTGCAGTGTTTGTTTGGGCATACCCCGTATATCAACATTCATTTGCAAACATCGTGCGACGATGTTTGCCCGTTTTTAAGGTAGAATAACCTCTAAGGGAGTGATACAAATAGAGGGCATTAAGTATGATAATCACTTTATTGATGAATGTTGTATTACGGGGCATAGTCTAAAATCATTTGACAATCAGCTTCTCTAACCCTTTTGACAGGAGATAGTCTACAATGCCAAAAAACGCGGCCATGGCCAAAGAAAGACCGATGACCAGCAGAGCATGGCGCGTGGCCTCCTCACGCGTGGGCCAAGTAACCTTAACCAGTTCGTGGTAAGAAGTCTTGAAGTAGTTGGCTATTGGGTTGTTTGTTATGGTCATGTTGTTTAGCTTACGAAAATACGAATTACTACGAATGTACGAAATTGAATTTTTGATTAAATTATCTCATTTCAGCTCGTAATTTCGTATATTTTCGTACTTTCGTATGATGTTTTCGTTGGATTTTAAAATCCCCGCGAGGGGATAGAAGCGAGGGTATAGTAGCAAAAATTGGTGGGGGTTGTCAAATTTTGTGGGTTATGCTAGACTGAAACGTTCTTTGACAACTAGAGAGCTGCGGCGGTTTCCGCCGTATTCTGGTACGTCTCAAAACTCGGCGATTTGCCGAGCAGAGAGATACGCCATAGTAACCCCATTACAAAGAATGGGGAGAGGAGGACACGCTATGTCCAATGGTACGCCCTCATCGGGTCAGTTGTTCGAGTTCGCTTCCGCACTCGTGAAGCACGTCCCCACGGCTTTCGCCGATGTGGACGCCACCACCTTGCAAGGTTGGATTGACGACCG
>MGEP01000029.1:0-2488 GCA_001791425.1 Candidatus Uhrbacteria bacterium RIFCSPLOWO2_02_FULL_48_12 | reverse complement strand
GTAGCGAAAGCCCTGCGTTCTGCGTTCGTCCCGCCCATCTCATCAGAGAAGGGCGAGGTCGAGAAGCCCGTCATCCCAGCCATTCCGCTTGATGACACTTACCGCTTCACGGTCAACCGCGACCAGCGCTTCAAAGCGGTGGTCAAGGCAGGCAAGTACGACTGGATGAACGACGACATCACGGAAGCCCACTTCCCATTGACGGGGAGCGGCACGACCGAGCTGGAGGGCATTCTGGTGCATTTCAATCGCTACATCAGCACCAACGATGCACTCGCCGAGCTCGACCGTCCGGGTCTCCGCCCCGCCGACTTTCAGGAGCTCTGTGCCTTTGGTGCCACGCACCCCGAGGTGCAGCGGAAGTTCCCCATCGTGGAGCTGGCGTCGGTTTGGACGTACCGCGGTGGCTACCGCTGCGTCGCGTACCTCTGGAGCGACGCTGACGGGCGCTACCTCCGCCTCAGCGGTGTTGCGGGTGGCTGGGGCGACGGCTACCGTTTTCTCGCCTTCCGCAAGTCCCAGAGCTAGGACCCTCGGACACTCAGCACTCGGCTGGGCCCTTGGTCCAATCGGTTTCAACCCACCACTTCTCTCAAACTCGCAACGTCGAGAATGAGGGAAGTGGTGGGGTTCTTTTTTTCTCAAAACAAACTTGTGCTACACTGAAAGGTGGATAGTAAACGAAACAGTCCGTGGTTACGGCTGCGGGCGGTTGAACTCTGGAGCGCGGGAGAAGTCAGAATGGTGAATGGTACGCTGTTCACTAGCGCACACTCCGCTGCTCCTTCTGTGAAGGAACTTGGTACCGCGCACTAAGGGAGCGAACTCCCGAACACCGATGCAGCTCTGAGAGTATTCGAGGGGCAGTGACAAGGACGGTGTGCGGTACGGAACGGCGCGTCGGTTTGGACGAACCGCGATGGCAACCGCTACGTCGCGTACCTCTGGAGCAACGCTGACGAGCGCAACCTCAACCTCAACGATGTTGCGAATGACTGGAACGACAACTACCGTTTTCTCGCCTTCCGCAACTTTCCTCACGGAAGAACCCCCTTGGGTGTTACGCCTGAGGGGGTTCGTTTTGTAGCTGTTTCAACCAACCGCCGAGCATTTTGCCAACATCAGCAAGCGGCGCGGAAAGTATGGTGTATTTTTTATTGTCGAGCGCCTTGAGCTCCCACGAAATGCGCAGGAAAAATTTGAGAGCATCAAGTTTGCTACTGGCGCGTTCAACAACCGTTAGCTTTTGCGCTCGACGAGCGTAGCCCGCAAGAAGGATGAGCTCAACGGTTTCGAGAAATAAGGTGTCAATCTTAGTGCCGAGCGTATAGCGGGAGTGTCGAGGAAAATCAGCGAAATAGCCGTGCCAGAGTTTGTAGGCACTCGTCACTTTCTCTATGATGGGTAGGTCCTGCACAAAGCGTTGGGGGGGGGGGGGCCATAGTGGTTTCAATCAATGAAAAAACAGTTGACTAAATCATTTGAGGAAGTCATTGCCGCCGAAAATCTATTGGCGGCGTGGAGAGAGTTTTTGGTCGGAAAAACAAAGAAGGCCGACGTTCAGGCCTTCGCTCGCCATCTCATAGACAACATCCTACAGCTTCGGGATGAACTCGCCAATGGCACCTATCAACACGGTGGATATAAGAGTTTTTATGTCTTTGACCCCAAACCACGGCACATTCACAAAGCGAGTGTACGAGACCGTCTCCTGCACCACGCGGTGCACCGCGTTCTCTATCCGTTTTTCGACCGTACCTTTGCCTCTCACTCGTTTTCTTGTCGCACAGGAAAAGGCACACATCCTGCTCTCTATGAGTTCGATGTAATGGCGAGAAAGGTAAGTCATAACTTCACCCGCACGTGTTGGGTTCTGAAAGGTGATGTGCGAAAGTTTTTTGACAGTATTGACCACACGGTACTCGTTGACATTCTGCGCTCGTACATTCCCGAGGTACGGCTTATGTCATTACTCCAGAACATTATCGAGAGCTACTCGTCGGGACCGAGCCGTGGGCTCCCACTTGGTAATCTGACTTCCCAGCTTTTTGTGAATGCGTACACGAACGAGTTTGACCAGTTCGTGAAGCATCGGCTCAAAATGAAATACTACATTCGTTATGCCGATGACTTTGTGTTGTTCAGCCAAAATCGAGATGAACTGGCTAGCCTTGTTGAACCCATCCGTTACTTTCTTGGTGAAAGATTACGGCTGACCCTCCACCCAGAAAAGACCTACCTCAAAACAGTGGGGAGTGGTGTTGATTTCTTGGGTTGGGTACATTTTCCCCACTATCGTGTCCTTCGTACGGCCACCAAGCACCGAATGTTCCGCCGTCTTCACGAACATCCAACCAAAGCTACCTTTCAGTCGTACAAAGGATTGCTGACTCACGGCGATGCGTATACACTTGGGCGGCAACTTATCAATGAATACTGGCTTTTGCGGGGGGTATAGAAGAGAGTAATCATCATTTAACACTGCGCG
>MGEP01000028.1:2715-9853 GCA_001791425.1 Candidatus Uhrbacteria bacterium RIFCSPLOWO2_02_FULL_48_12 | reverse complement strand
GCGCATGTTTGTTTAAGCTGGGTGATACGCGTTGAATCGGCGTCAGTGCGAATCTGTGAGCTTAGCCCAAGCGAGTTCCATGTTTGTGTTGTCTGGCCAACAGTGCTGGTGCTGTCAACGCAAGCTGAACCGTTCCAATATTGTCCCGAAGAGCAGGTGGTGGTATTGCCTCCGACTGTGCATCCTGACAAATAAGTAGTAGCGCAAGACACAACGTTTGAAGCGCCGAACAGTACATAATTTGTCATAGCGCTGTTAAAGTATGCGCTGGACATAGTATGACAGCCGTTGCCAAGCAGGGTGACTATATTGCTTGGGCAAGAGGAGGTGTTAGAAGTGCTGCTGGCCGAACAATCTGGAATTCCAAAATTTTGCCAGTTGGTGGCGCTGTCATCGCCGGCATTCGGTTTCCAGGTAAATTGACTTTTATTTATAAGGAGACATTGTGCTTCAATACTAGTGATGTAATTTAAGTATTCACTGTCAGTGCGGTTAAGAATATAAGAATTGCTTGTTCCGTCTTTAAAGGTCCATATTTTATTTACCCAGCTACCGCTGGAAGACGTTCCACTGGAGCTAGTCACGCAACTGGTGCCATTGAAATATTGAGTGGACGTACAAGCCGCGGCAAGCGTGCACTTAGCCGGGTCAGGCATGCCAAAGTCAACACTGCTGAAAGTGCCGGCGTTGGGCATCCAGATATCAGCGCCTATTGGTACGTTGGCGCATGTTTGTTTAAGCTGGGTGATACGCGTTGAATCGGCGTCAGTGCGAATCTGTGAGCTTAGCCCAAGCGAGTTCCATGTTTGTGTTGTCTGGTCAACAGTGCTGGTGCTGTCAACGCAAGCTGAACCGTTCCAATATTGTCCCGAAGAGCAGGTGGTGGTGCCTGAAGCCACGCATGATGTTCCGTTCCAGTAGTATCCAGTGCCGCAAGTGGTGGAAGATGTGGTGTTTGTGCTTCGCACGCCTTGGCATTCCACAGTGTTATATTCTGGATTCGCCGTATCATAACAATTTGTTTTGGGTTGGCAGGTATTGGTTGATGTTTTTAAATAATGTGTTGACCAATCGCAGGTAGTTGTAGTGGTAGTGTTGGGGACGCAGGTAGAGCCATCCCAGTAGTATCCAGTGCCGCAGGATGTAGAGTCGGTGGCTAATCCAAATTTCTCATTTGTTGCCAAATAACCAACAGCCACAATTACCGCGAAAGCAATTGTGGCTGTGGCACTAAGAAAAACTCTATGAAAAAGTTTGTCAAAACCCATATTTTTGTTGTTTATTTTTGTTTAATTTTTTAAATTATGCTGTTATTTTACCTTATTTTTACTGTTTTGTCAAATTTTAGATGTATAAGATTTCATTGTCAAACTGCTCCAAAATGTTACTTTAATAATTTTCAGAAAATTTTCGGCTAGTTTTAATAGTTTTAACATCACTTTTTTCTAAAAGTTAAACTTAATTATTCCCACTTTACACCATACAGAAAAGATGTTAGAGTCTTATCTCCAATAAGGAGTGCTGCCTTATTTGAAGAAATGTTCTTCTACAATCGAAAAGCGGAGGTATCATGAAAAACGTGAAAAGACGGACCAAAAAAGAATCGCTGATTTTAGGGAAGCTACTCAAGAAGCTTGCGCCGCGCATCGGGGCGAGTGTATTTCTGGAGCCCAAGTGGGGAATTGCCGGGCAGATTATGTTCAAGAGCGGAAGAAAGTCATATTTCCGGTACAACACTCTTGATCTTAACCCGGTTGGAGCTTCGGACATCGCAAAAGATAAGGATTATGCCAATCTGTTCATGCGGCGGCTCGGTTATCCTGTCGTGCCTCACAGCAAAACATTCTTCTCAGAAGAATTGGCGGAGGCCATCAGGGAACCACGCCGCACGATTGACGACGCATATGTGTACGCAAGGCGTCTTGGCTTTCCTGTTGTGGTAAAGCCCAATAGTGGCAGTCAGGGCGTGGGTGTTGCTGTCGTTCACAACCGGCGTGAGTTCTATCGCGCCATGCGCGCCGCACTCAAGCAGGATCGCGTGGCGTTGGTGCAAAGTCCGGTTGTCGGTCGAGATTATCGGTTGGTTGTTCTGGACGAGGAAATGATTTCCACCTATGAGCGTATACCGCTTAATGTTGTCGGCGACGGCAGAACGTCAATCCAACGATTGCTGGAGGTAAAGCAACGTCAGTTTATAGCCGCAAAGCGTGGAACGCGTATCAAGATGGACGATCCGCGCTTGGCCTCGAAACTGAAGCATCAGGGGCTTTCGCTCCGCTCGGTGCTATCTCGCGGTGAACGGATATTCCTGCTTGATAACGCCAACCTCTCCTCCGGCGGCGATGCCATTGATGTGACTGGGAGCGTTAACCCTGCTTTCAGGGAGCTTGCGGTAAAATTGACCAACGACATGAATTTACGTTTGTGTGGCGTTGACCTCCTGGTTGACGGGGAGATAAGCGATCCGCCCGTAGCCGGCAAGTACTGGGTTTTGGAAATCAATGCGGCGCCGGGTCTTGACCATTATGCCAAAGCTGGCAAACCGCAGGAGAGAATCGTTGAAGAGCTGTATCTGAAAGTTCTTCGTAGTCTGGATCGTTAGGAGAGAGTAACACAGTTCCATAAAGCCGAAGCATTTTGCTTCGGCTTTTCTCAT
Organism: Candidatus Uhrbacteria bacterium RIFCSPLOWO2_02_FULL_48_12; assembly: GCA_001791425.1. Classification (GTDB taxonomy): domain Bacteria; phylum Patescibacteriota; class Patescibacteriia; order GWA2-46-9; family GWA2-46-9; genus GWA2-46-9. Next base: position 7,197 of record MGEP01000028.1, on the reverse strand, counting down.
GTTCAAAATTTTGTGATACAATAGCTTTGATAAAATCTAATGTCATGCTCCACAATCAATCGTTCAGATAAAAACATGGTTCAGCTATGTTTGGATAATGTACCTTATCTGGCGCGACACTCTATATTGTAATTAACATAATGATCACTATGAGATACTTTCATCAATTCATGACAAAGAGAAATTGGCTCTTTATCGCGATTTTTGTGATTCTTGGATTTGTCGCTTTGCAGATTCCAGTAACACAATTGGCGGGGTCGAAGGCCAAGTTTACAGTATATGACGCGTTTGCGCCAGTTGCCGGCTCGTTTATCGGAAGCATTCCGGGTGTGATAGCCGTCTTCCTTATGCAGTTCTTTAATTTTTTGGCCCGCGGGGCGCAGATTGAAGACGCAGGAACAATCATTCGCTTCTTCCCAATGCTCTTTGCCGTGCTTTATTTCGCAAAGAAAGGAAGGTTAAACCTCATTGTTCCGCTCTTGGCCATGGCGGCATTCATCACGCATCCAATCGGTCGGACGGTGTGGTACTTTTCGCTTTTCTGGCTTATTCCCATCGCCGCGCACTTTTTACGTGATAGGTTCTTGCTTGCCCGCTCTCTCGGAGCCACATTCACTGCCCACGCGGTTGGAGGGGCGCTCTGGATTTGGACCTTTTCGCTCCCGGCGACTGCTTGGAACGCGCTTATTCCCGTCGTCATTGTGGAACGATTGCTGTTTGCGCTCGGCATCGGCGGGTCATTTATTCTCGTCAATAACCTCCTTGGTTTCTTGGAGAAGAAACATCTCTTGAACCTCGGCTTCTACATTGATCCGAAATACCTTGCGCCGGTTCTTCGCAGCGAACAACATGAGTCCACAACGCCTTCGACGACGTGAAGCTCCACGACTTTACCACGCTTTGCGGGATAGCTTCCACGGGGATTTGGTGGACGGAGCGTCCGCCCGGGGCGGACTGGAAACCCTTGGTGCGTTGGGTAAAACGCGTTTCATTGCTTTTGTCGCCGCCAGCATAGATGGTCGTATTTCGCTGTCGGAGAAAACTGTCCCGCGATGGACGAGCAAAGAAGATTGGCGATTTTTCCAACACTCACTTGCGCGTATGGAAGCCGTTGTTGTCGGCCGCAATACTTATGCGGCGGTTGCCGGGCGATTGCGAAAGCGGAATACATTTGTGCTCTCAAATGGTCCGAAAACGATGGTACGCAGAGGAAGCGTAACATTCCTTAACCCAGCTAAGGTTGCTCTCACCCCGTTACTCGCGAAATACAAATCAGTGGCCGTCCTTGGAGGTGGTGCCGTATACCGTTTCATGCTGGAAAGCGAATTGTTGGACGAGATGTTCGTTACCTTAGAGCCACTCATTTTCGGTCGAGGCAAGGAGATGTTTGTCGGCGGCACTCGCACGACGCGAGTAACCTTATTATCCATAAAGCGACTGAACCGCGCGGGCACGCTTTTACTCCATTATCAGATTAATCGCTGGCGACCATGATCATTCAGCCTATTAAAACTCGTATTTTTCAAGAGGGCGATGATTTGTTCGGTTTCATCACAGATTACTTCAAGAAGCTTTCTGAAAAATCCGTTATTGCCGTTGCTTCCAAAATCGTTGCTCTCGCAGAAAAACGGACGGCTGTTGTTGAAAATGTTCAGATGAAGGAGAAGCTGATTCGCAAAGAAAGCGAACTGGCCATACCGACCAAATACGTTTGGCTTACAGTAAAGGATGGGACGGTTATGGCATCCGCTGGCATTGACGAGTCAAACGCCAATGGCAAACTCATTCTCTTACCCAAAGACAGCTTCAGGGCGGCTCTCAATCTGCGCAATGCGTTGCGAAAAAAATATCAGATAAATCACCTCGGCGTTTTAATTACCGACAGCCGCACTCTGCCGCTTCGCGCTGGAGTAACCGGCGTCGCCGTAGGGTATGCCGGCTTTTGCGGCATCAAGGACTATCGCGGTAGGCCGGATATTTTCGGCCGAAAGTTCAAATTTTCTCGGACCAACATAGCCGACGGCCTTGCCGCCGCCGCGGTGTTAGTCATGGGTGAAGGAAATGAGCGGCACCCGCTCGCGATTATCAAAGAAGCGCCGGTGCAATTCTGTGATAGGATAAACCGGGCGGAGCTCCATATTGATTTAAAGGAAGATATGTACCGTCCTCTTTTTTCCAAATTGCCGAGATCAGAAAGATAAAGAATCACTCAAAATCCCCATCAAGCAAAAGTGCGGTCCCGGGCAGTCTGATACATAGGCGTCAAAGGTTGGACTATAAGAAAGGCCGCCAGACACTTCGGCGTGGAGCCATTGATTGTCATCTGCTGGTGCGAGCAGGACGGCGGGGCTGGGCTTACTTTGATTTCGCTCGGGCGCGACGGCCCCGCAACTATCTCGCTTCGCTCGAAGTACGGGGTAGAAATTTCACCCCACACCTTTTAATATGTTACGCTCTCAGAGCGGGTAACGGGAGTCGGACCCGTGTCTTCTCCTTGGCAAGGAGATATACTACCGCTGTACTATACCCGCTCTGAAAGCATAAAGGTGCGGGGCAGGTCGCTATCTCGACCTTGGCAGGGTCACATAACAACCACTATACGACGCCCGCATGCATTTTGGCCGTTAAATTTTTTGATTAACAATATTAAATCACGTTAGAATCAGCAAATCAATAGTCAAAGTCATCGTCGTGTCCGGCGGCCGAGACACTGCTTGCGTACCATGAAGGATCAACAATGGGCTTTTGGTATTCGCGCCAGACCCACGTCCATAAAATAGTCGTCACCACCAGAAGAAAGGTCAAATAAGCCCAGTCCCGTCTAGTCATGAATTGTTGCAGTTGTATTATCATGTTATTATAATTTTTTAAGTTAAGTTATTGCTTACATTATATATTATATATTCTTTTAGGCAATGCCCCCCCAGATGGTTGTTATAGAATACTATGAAATTTAAGCTTGTTTCAAAATTTAAACCAACCAGCGATCAGCCCGAAGCAATTCGGCAGATTTCAACGTGGCTCAAAGCCGGCGAGCGCCATCAAACCCTGCTCGGTGTTACCGGTTCAGGAAAAACTTTTACTATGGCCAAGGTGGTTGAGGAGCTGCAGCGTCCTACCTTGGTTATTTCTCCTAACAAAACTCTGGCCGCCCAGCTCTACAGCGAATTCAAGCAATTTTTTCCAAGCAGCGCCGTTCATTACTTTGTTTCTTATTATGATTACTACCAGCCCGAGGCCTACATACCGCAAACCGATACCTACATTGCCAAAGAAGCCATGGTGAATGATGAGATTGACCGTTTGCGTCATGCCGCCACGCAATCGCTTTTGACACGGGCTGATGTTTTGATTGTGGCTTCGGTGTCTTGTATTTACGGCCTGGGTTCACCCATAAATTATCAAGCGCAAAAACTTTCCATCATCCAAGGTCAAAAAATTTCGCGGCAAAAGTTTTTGAAAGAACTGGTGACTAGGCAATACAACCGCAATGATATTGATTTTGGCCGCGGCACTTTTCGCGCACGCGGCGATATCGTGGAAATACATCCGGTGACCGGCGAAGACATTATCCGCGTGGAGTGGCTGGGAGATGTTTTAGAGAAAATTACTTTACTGCCCAATGTTTTGCACAAAAAAGCAGGTCAAGAAATAATTAAAGCCCAGCCGCTTGCTAAAATTGATATCTACCCAGCCAAACATTTTGTAACGCCTCTCTACGAAGAAGAAGGCGCCCTCAAGGCCATTCGCGCGGAACTGAAAAAGCGCCTGGCCGCCCTCAAGGCCGAAGGCAAAGAATTAGAGGCGCAGCGCCTAGCGCAAAGAACAAATTATGACCTGGAACTAATTGCCGCAACCGGCTACTGCAATGGCATTGAAAATTATTCGCGTCATTTTGATCGCCGCCATCCGGGCGAGCCACCCTTTACTTTGCTGGATTATTTTACCTATGCTGTCACGGAGCAAAAACTTGGCGGCTATTTGACTTTTTTGGACGAGAGCCACATTGCCATTCCCCAGCTTCGGGGTATGTATGCCGGTGATTATTCCAGAAAACAAATGCTGGTTGATTACGGCTGGCGTTTGCCCTCGGCTTTTGACAATCGCCCCCTTAATTTTCAAGAATTTTCGGACAAGACACAACAGTTGCTGTATGTTTCCGCGACACCAAATGATTATGAATTAAAATTATCTAAGGCAGGGCATGGTTACCAAGATTTGCAGTCGAGCGGAGCGCCAGCGAAGCCCCGCACCGTCCCGCCAAGCGGCGGGACTGGTGCGCGGGTGGCTCAACAGTTAATTCGCCCGACCGGCATTCTTGATCCAGAAGTATTCGTGCGCCCAACGGAAGGACAGCTTGATGATTTAATGCAAGAAATTAAAACAAGAGTAGAGAGAGGCGAACGTACTTTGGTAACGACTCTAACTAAGCGTCTAGCCGAAGATTTGACGGATTATCTTTCTGAAGCTGGTATTAAGGTG
>MGEP01000028.1:0-2697 GCA_001791425.1 Candidatus Uhrbacteria bacterium RIFCSPLOWO2_02_FULL_48_12 | reverse complement strand
TTGACGGATTATCTTTCTGAAGCTGGTATTAAGGTGCAGTATCTGCACTCTGATGTGGAAACCCTTGAACGCGTGGAGATTTTAAAAAGTTTGCGTGCCGGCGTTTACGACGTGGTAGTGGGGATAAACTTATTGCGTGAGGGCCTTGATTTGCCGGAGGTTTCTTTGGTGGCAATTTTAGACGCGGACAAAGAAGGGTTTTTGCGTAATGAAACCACGTTAATTCAAACTATGGGCCGCGCCGCGCGGCATATTGAGGGCAAAGTCATAATGTATGCCGACAATATGACCGCATCAATGAAGAGAGCCATTGCCGAGGTGGAGCGCCGCCGCGCCATTCAAGAAGTTTATAACAAAAAACACGGCCTTGTGCCGCGGCCAATTGAGCGAGCCGAAGAAGCGGCAATTGTTGACGCAATAGCTGAGAATTAAGCTGCTTAATCTTATCAACATTGACACTTAAACTTATATTTCGTATTATCAGACCGTTCGCTAGACGTCACACAATCATAATGAGGAGGGGCACAATGAACAAGGCGTATCCCAGTCCACCTTTTTCGCGCGGGCTGTCAGCGCTGTGGGTCACTCTTGTTTTGGTGGCCATGTTGCTCGTCATCCATAAGATATTTCCGTGGTGATGGCCATGAGCGATCCAAGAGCGTCAATAAATCCTTTGGGGCAGGGATTTTTTCTATGGAGCATCATTCCAGTGATGCTTTTGGTGGCGGCGATGGTTTTGCTGGCACACTGGCTGCCATGATTGGCCAGCCGCACGACCACCCAGCCCCGAACGCGTTTTATCACCAGCGCGTTCGGGGTCTCTTTTTGCCCAGCAGTTTTTGACGACGCAAAAGTTTGTGATAGCTCACAGCAAAACGGTGAGCTTCGTCGCGCACGGCTTGAAGCAAATGCAGGGCCGGCGAGGTGCGCGGCAAAACCAGAGGGTTTAGCTGGTTGGGAATAAAAATTTCTTCATATCGTTTGGCCAGAGAAACAAGAGGAATTTTCAGGCCAAACTCCTGCCAAACTTCCATGGCCGCGCCAAGCTGCGGCCGTCCGCCGTCAATAACCACCAGATCGGGAAGAGGCCAGCTATTAGCTAGTAGCTGGTAGCTTGTAGCTGTATGTCGTCCAAACCGTCTATGGAGCACTTCTTTTAGCATAGCCACATCATTGGCTCCTCGGACAGTTTTTATTTTAAATTTTCGGTATTGATCTTTATTAGCCACTCCGTCTGCGAATACAACCATGGACGCGGTGGCCAGAATACCCACAATATTGGATACATCATAACCCTCAATGCGGTGAGGCGGCTCCTGGAGGTTTAAAACTTTGGCAAGTTCAATGATGTCTCCCTCAACTTTTTCGCCAAAAGAGAGGACGCGCGACATGGCTAAAACTTTTTCCAAATTTTTAATTTTGAATTCCAATTTTTCCGCTTGTCTAAGAGATTGCTCGTCATCTTGTGGCCGCAGTTTTTTAAGCTCCTGTTTCAAGCGGCTAATAATTTTTTTTCTTTTGCCCTCAAAAAAATTTTTGATGTGTCTAATCTGTCGTTGGTATTCTTGGGCGCTCATCTTGCCAATGCATACGCCCGGGCAGAGCATTAGATGATAATAAAGGCAGGCGCGGCCGCTGTTTGGCAAGCATGTGGTGCGATATGGGAAAAAACGGCGCAGTATTTTTAGAGTTTCTTTGACGGCGCGCGCGTCAGTGAATGGCCCGTAGTATGTTCCGTCTTTTTCTATTTTTCTGGTGGTGATAACGCGCGGATATTCTTCGTTAGTGATTTTGACAGAGAGAAATGTTTTGTCGTCGCGCAGCAGCACGTTGAAGCGCGGCTGGTATTTTTTAATGTAGTGCGATTCCCGCAGGAGGGCCTCAATTTCTGACAGCGTTTCCTCCCAATCAATTATGCTCGTCTCTTTAATTAAACGTTGCTTAATCAATGGTAAATTAGGGTTTGGTTGAAACGGAAAGCGAAGCCCCGCACCATCACGCTCGGCGGGATTGGTGCGGAGGTAGCTGTAAACACGGCTGCGCAAATTCGCCGCCTTGCCGACATAGAGCATATGACCACGAGCGTTTTTAAAAAAGTAGACGCCGGGGGAAGTTGGTAATTCTTTTAGGGCAAGTTTCATCATGGCACTACTGTACGTCTAGATTGAATCGTTGACAAGAGATCTTAAACGTGCTAGATTAAAACGTTCTTTGAAATCTGAAGAACTATGCGGCTAGCAAGCCGTGCAATCATCTCATCTGGGGCTTCTGGCGATTGTGTCAGAGGTGAGGGATGAGCATTGAGTGTCCCGCAAACGGGACAAGGAGGGTTTCGCAATGACGAAGCAGAGTAAGTCCGCAATCATCAGCGGCGCAGGGTTCGTGGCAGGTTTTGTGACCGATTTGGTCAATGCCGTCCGCGAGCAGGGTGGTACCGATGATGACCTCTATCGTCTGGTCACGCCCGACGGTCGTCCGCTCATCGGACAGATGGCGAAGCTCATCGTCGGCAACCGTCTCGCAAGCGGCATCTACCCCGTGACCGTGGACTACGATGCGAGCCTGCGGGCAATGATTGACGCTGGTCAGTACAACTGGTGGAACAAGGACATCCTGCAGGCAGGCCTCAAGGCCGAGGGCACTGGCATCGTCGAGGTCAATCTCGAACTCTACGACGCCAAGGGCGACATTTCGTCC
>MGEP01000027.1 GCA_001791425.1 Candidatus Uhrbacteria bacterium RIFCSPLOWO2_02_FULL_48_12 | reverse complement strand
ATTAGTTTGGTGGTGGGCATCTCGGCGGTAGTAATTTTTTTGATTGGTCTATTTGAGGGGTTGGCATGGATTGATGTGTTTACCACGGCCGTAGCCGTCGCTGTTTCCGCTATTCCCGAGGGATTGGTGGCGGCGCTGTCAGTGGTGCTGGCTGTATCTACCCAGCGCATCCTTAAACGGCAGGGTCTGGTGCGGCGCCCGATCGCCGCTGAAACCTTAGGATCCGTGACTGTTATTTGCAGTGACAAAACCGGTACCTTAACAGAAGGAATGATGAAGGTGGAAAAGTTTATGCCTGATGGTGATGAACAAAAGGCCCTATTGTCTTTAGCTCTGGCCAACGAAGCGGTGCGGGAAGACATAAATGGCGAGTATCGTATTCATGGCGAAGCCACTGATCGGGCAAAGCTGGACTATGCTTTGAGTCACGGCCTAGATTTGGCGACGGTCAACGCGGCTTATCCCAGGCGCGCTTTTTTACCTTTTGATTCAGAGGCAAAATATATTGCCGCTTGGCACGATGATGTTGAGTCGCCAGGGAGCCAAAAGACTATTCACTGTTTTGTCAGCGGTGCACCGGAAATATTGCTGGAGAAATCCAGTCAGCACGGCGATGGCCGGTTAATATCCGAGAGCGACCGCCGTGAAATTATAAAAAATATTGAAGACCTGGCCGCTCACGGATACAGATTAATCGGGCTGGCTCATAAAGTTATATCGGGCGAGATTGACCCGGACAATGATCAGGCGCTTCACCAGCTGGTGATCAATTTGACGTGGCAAGGGCTCGTTGCGGTGCGCGATCCTATTCGCGCCGACGTTAAAGATACGATACGTTTGACGCGGCGGGCTGGCGTGCGCCTGATTATGGTGACTGGTGATCATCGCTTAACGGCCATGGCCATTGGCCGAGAACTAGGTTTTAGAACAGGAACCGAGAACGTGGTTGAGGGCTTGCAGCTTGATCAATACTCTGATGACGATTTGGCCAAAGCCATTCGCCGCATTGATATCTGCGTGCGCGTTAATCCTGAGCATAAACTGCGCATTGTCAAGGCGCTTTTAAAAAATGGCGAAGCCGTGGCCATGACTGGCGACGGGGTGAATGACGCGCCAGCCCTGAAAGCGGCCGATATTGGCGTGGCGGTTGGCTCGGCCACTGACGTTACCAAAGAAGCGGCCGATCTGGTACTCTTGAATGACGGTCTGGCCACCATTGTGGGGGCTATCCGAGAAGGCCGGATCGCCTTTGATAATATTAAAAAAGTGACGGTTCTTTTACTGTCTGGTTCTTTTACCGCTTTTCTTCTGATCATGGCCTCTTTGGTGCTGGGTTTACCTCTGCCGCTCACCGCCGTTCAGATTCTGTGGGGCAATTTAGTTGAGAATGGTCTGCCCAATTTTGCCCTGGCTTTTGAGCCGGGCGAATCAGATGTTATGGATCGCCGTCCTATCAGCCGCTCCGCCCCGGTGCTTGACTCGGCCGGCAAGTGGATTGTTTTCGGCATCGCTCTTTTGCGCGACTTTTTGCTCATCGGCGTGTTTTATTGGTACTACGTTCGCTGGGGCGGCGATCTGGCCTATGTCCGCACGATAGTTTTTGCTCTTTTGTCTACGGATTCGCTTTTTTACATTTTTTCCATCAAAACATTCAGCCAGCCAATTTGGCGGGAAGATTTTTTTGATAATTGGTATCTTTTATTTTCCATCGGCTTGGGGTTTGTGATGATGATACCCGCCATTTATCTGCCGGTAATGAATCGCTTCCTCGGCACAATTCCCCTGTCCGCCCGGGACGCGGCAGTGGTTATCGGCATCGCTCTATTTGACGTCTGCTTGATTGAGGTCGTTAAATTTTATTATAACCGCCGTGTTGACACCAGGAACGCCGTTGCGGTATCGTGAAATTATCCTTAATAATTTAATTTATTGATTTTATGGAAGAAGAGAAAATGATAGAGTGCGTGAAATGCCATAAAAAGAAAAAGGAATCAGAAGGCATTCATATTTGGGGCGGCGCCGCCTATTGCTGCCAGGACTGTTGCGGCGATCCCAAAAAAGGCGAACATAAACAGCAGGCCAGCAATGCCTGCGAGTTCTGTTGATACGAAAATTCTTACGAAATTACGAAATAATACGAAAGGTACGAAAAATAAGCTATTCTCTGGTCAAACGATATTTCGTATATTCGTATTGATTTCGTACTTTCGCATGCTTAATCCTTACGGCTTATAGTCCGCCGATAAATTCTTCAAAGGTAATTTCGTGCGGGGGAATGAGTTCCTTGGAAATTGGCAGGGTGAAAATCATTTTGGTCCCTTTATTTTCTTCGGATTCAACTCTGACATCGCCGCCGTGGTTTTTGATGATATTGCGAACGATAAATAGACCCAGCCCCGATCCTTCAGTTTGCAGTCGCACCACGTTGTCGCCGCGGAAAAATTTAGTGAACACTCGGTGCAGTTGGTGTTTCGGTATGCCGATGCCGTTGTCAGCCATCGTTACCTCCACGAATTGCGGCAAGGTGCTGACGCTGACGCGCACCACACCGCCCGGATAAGAATACTTGATGGCATTGTCTAGAAGATTTTGAAAAACCAAATCCATTTTTGAAGCATCAATATTGAGTTTGGGCAGATCGTTTAGCGGCGGCTCAAATGTTACTCCCATATTTTTTGATCTGGCCTGCTGGGCATAGCGTTTAATGAACTGGGTCGCATATTCAATAAAATCAATCGGCGCGAAGCGGTAGCCAAAGCGCCCCTCTTCAATGCGGCTGACGTTCAAGAGATCACCCACCAAGGCAATCATGCGTTCATTGACTTGATAACCGCGCTCCAAAAATTCGCGCTGTTCTTTGGTAATGGATCCAAGATCGCCGTCCGTCATCATTTTGATAGTCCACTTGACGGCCGAGAGAGGGGTGCGGAGCTGGTGCGCGGCAATTGATATGAATTCGGACTTCATCTGGCTCATCACTCTCTCGCGCGTCTGCTGTTCCCGCAGTTTTCTCACCATCATGTTAAAGGCCTCGGTTAATTCCCCAATTTCATCCGGCGCCGCGACTTTGAGCCGGTATTGAAGCCGCCCCTCGCTCACCAAATGGGTTAACTGCAGAAGTCGTTTGAGCGGGCGCACCAGAGAGGCGGAGATTAAACTGCCGGCAAAAACAACCATGATCACAACCAGCAAGAGAATAAGAGTGTTTTGGGCCAAAAGCACCTGTTCAATGTGCTGAACGCTGGACTCTGGCAAAAATTCCCTGATTGAACTTTGGTAAATCGCCGCTGTTAGAATGGCCGATAAGGTAATTGGCGTGGCCGAGAGTAAAAAAAATGTCGTGATTAAACGAATAAAAATTGAACGATAGTGCTTAGACAGGGGCTGGTCAAATACCGGGGCGATAGTTGTGTCTGATGCCTGAAACGGATTTTGAATGCTGGCCGCGTTCGCCTCGGCGGCGCCATTTTCTTCTTTGGTTTTTATGTCATCGGCCATATTAAACTGCGGCGCTGCGAGGATCTTCAAGGAAATAAGTTTGTTTAATTTCTTCGTCTTGCGTGATAATCAGATAGGCAAACATGAAGGCGCTGCCATAGAGCAGGCGGAAAGCCACCAGCGGCCAGCCGGTAATGATTTTTGACTCATCAACGCTTCCCAGAATGACATAAACCACAATAGCTGCGCTGTAGAGCGCTTCATATAGAAACGTCTGGTTGCGATTTTGGCGCCAGTGGTGCAAGTGGGTGATAATGTCATAAAGCAGGAGAAACAGAAGAACGCTTATTTGGATGCTGAAGATGGCGAAAGAAACACTGTTGATAGTAGCGTCAGCGGAAAAATCAGTGACATCGCGAATGGGCACGCCGTTGGGCTGGAACAAAAACCAGATGGACACCAACCCCAAGACAAAAGAAATGACCGCTAGTATGTTGGCTGTAAATTCGCTCCTAAAGACCCGTAAAATAATATAGTAAAAAAGCGCCGGCCCGGTGAAAAATATTGATGTCTGCACAATAATATCAAGACTCCGAATCCACGGTCCGGTGTAGCCAAAGCCGGCCAAAATATACCGCGCCGAACTGAAGACCCAGACCAAGACCGTAAACCACCAAAACCAGGTATAGGCCTTCATCACCAGATCAAGGCGATCCCAGCGCTGACGAAGAAAAACAACCAGGGCCAAAGCGATAGCCGCCACAAAGCCGCTCGCCAGAGCGTTAAAAATAATGCCAATACTAAAAACACTGAAAGACATGTATTCAATCGTCCGAGTTGGTCAAAATGCCCCCTTAATTTTGGGTGATTTAATATATTGTATCATACTTTGCTCGTTTTAGAGAGTTGTTATAGATAATGTCTGGTCATTGACCGCGCTAAACTCTCGACTCGGAGCGTCGTTTGCTTTATAATTAAAGCAGACGTCGGCCTAGCTTTAGCCGTCGTCCTTGTAATAAATTTTATCAGCATTTTTTCTTTGTGCATCTAGAAAAACTTGAACTGCAGGGGTTCAAATCATTTGTCCAGAAAACAAGTTTAGAATTTCCTCCGCCCCGCGGCGCGGGCCGACGCGGCATTACGGCTGTGGTTGGCCCCAACGGATCAGGTAAGTCCAATTTGGCTGACGCCGTGCGCTGGGTGATGGGCGAGCAGAGTTTGAAGACTCTGCGGAGCAAGAAATCAGAAGATGTAATTTTTTCCGGCACGGACAAAAGAGCGCGCGTGGGTCTGGCCGAGGTTTCTTTGCGTCTTAACAATGAAGATCGGCGGGCGCCGGTTGACTATTCCGAGGTTGTCATCACTAGGCGTCTCTATCGCAGCGGCGAGTCGGAATATCTTCTGAACGGTAATCGTGTTCGCCTGCAGGACATAAATATGCTTCTGGCCCAGGCCAGTTTTGGGCAGAAAACTTATAGCATTATCGGTCAGGGCATGGTGGATATTATTTTGTCTATGGGGCCATTTGAGCGAAAAGAATTTTTTGATGAAGCGGCTGGCACGCGCCATCTTCAGCTTAAAAAAGAGGACGCCTTGAGAAAATTGGAGCAGACCATGGATAATTTGCGTCAAGGCGAAGCGCTCATTCAGGAAATCGCGCCGCGTTTGCGCTCGCTCACGCGTCAAGTGCGCCGTTTGGAAAGGCGTGATCAGGTGGCGAGCGAACTCAAAACAATGCAAGAGCGTTATTATGGCAGTTACTTCTATGAGCTAATGGCCGAGCTTCAGCTGAAAGAGAAAGCGCTTAATGATGTGAGTATTTGTCGCTCTAAAGCTGACGATGAGTTGAAAAAAATGGAGGCACAATTTGCGGCCATGGAAAAAGCCGCGCCGTCCGGCGAGCGTTTTGAGGCCTTGGCCAAAAAGCACCAAGAGAGCTGGGAGGCCAAAGAAGCGAGACATGAGCGGTTGCTTAATTTGAGAAATGAGCTAGCCCGGCAAACAGCGCCAAAGCAGGTTGGCCAATCACTAACACCCGCCCAATTGTTGCCCGATCTGGCCGCCCTAGAAGCATCCATTGGCTCCCTTGGCGATTTACTTCAGGCCAATGCGGTGACTGACGCCGCCGCCTTAAAAAATATTTTGCGATCTTTGCAGGAACATTTGGGCAATCTCAAGAATTTAGTGGTGGGAGAAAACACCGGCATTGATGGTGAACGGCTCGCTAAAGAAATAGAAGAACTGCATCGCGACGAGCAAGCGCTGGATAAAGAATTAAAATCTCTACAGCAGGAGATGCAGAAATTTCAAGAAACTGAAGATGAAAAAAATCGGACGTTTTTTGCCTTAGAGCGCGCTTTGCAGGGCAAAAGACAGGAAGCCACCTCTCTTTTGAGCGAGGAAAACGAGTACCGCGTAGTGATGGCGCGCCTAACCGCGACCAAGGAATCGCTCATGTCGTCAATGCGCGAGGAGCTGGGCGAGAATTATATTTTACCCGAGCCAAAAACGCCAGCTATGAGCACGAGCGAGAAAGAAAGTTTAAAGCGAGAAATTGATCAGCTAAAAGTGCGTCTCGCGGAAATTGGCAGTATTGATCCGGAAACTGTGCGCGAGTATGAGGAGACAAACAGCCGCCATGATTTTCTGACCAAGCAATCGGAGGACTTGAGGCAGGGGATTAAAGACCTAAACAAAATTGCCGAAGATTTAGAAATGACCATCGCTCGTCAATTCAATGAATCCTTTCACAAGATTGCCCATGATTTTGAGCACTTCTTCAAAATTCTTTTTAAAGGCGGTCACGCCAAGCTGGTAAAAGTAAGTTATGAAATTGGGGATGACGACAAGGAAGATGAAGAAGAAACGGCCGAGCCGGATGACGAAACAAAAGAAGAGGTGAAACACGAAGTGGCCGAGCGCGTCGGGATAGAGATTCAAGCGACCCCGCCTGGCAAGCGCCTGAAGGGGATCAATATGCTCTCCGGCGGCGAGAGGGCTTTGACTTCTCTGGCTCTCATTTGCGCCATTATTTCCAATAATCCAGCGCCCTTCGTGGTTTTGGATGAAGTGGACGCGGCTCTTGACGAAGCTAACTCGGCGCGACTCGTCGAAATTATTGACCAATTGTCTCATCGTTCGCAATTCATCGTCATCACTCACAATCGCGCCGTTATGCACGAGGCCAATATGCTCTATGGCGTCACCATGGGCGACGACGGCACTTCCAAAATATTGTCGTTGAAGTTGGAGGAGATAGAGAAAGAGGGATAATTAAAAAAATTTTTGCGGCCTTCGCCGCATGATTTTTT
>MGEP01000026.1 GCA_001791425.1 Candidatus Uhrbacteria bacterium RIFCSPLOWO2_02_FULL_48_12 | reverse complement strand
ATGGACTTCGTACCTCTCTTTGATGCCTCTTAAAATGGCAACGGTGTCTTCCAAAGTCGGCTCGCCTACATAAACCGGCTGGAAACGTCTCTCCAGCGCCGGGTCTTTTTCAATATATTTTTGATACTCCTTCAAGGTCGTGGCGCCGATAGCATGCAGTTCGCCGCGAGCCAATGGCGGCTTCAACATATTAGAAGCGTCAATCGCTCCTTCGGCCGCGCCAGCGCCAACCAGCGTATGCAGTTCGTCAATAAATAAAATAACCTTGCCCGCGGCATTGCTGATTTCTTTCAAGACGGCTTTTAATCGGTCTTCAAATTCACCGCGAAATTTGGCGCCAGCCAGCATGGAGCCAAGGTCAAGAGCGATTAATTCTTTGTCTTTCAGCGATTCGGGTACATCGCCGTCAGTGATGCGCTGGGCCAAACCCTCCACAATGGCAGTTTTGCCCGTGCCCGCTTCGCCAATGAGCACTGGATTATTTTTTGTGCGGCGAGACAAAACTTGCATGACTCTGCGTATTTCATCATCGCGGCCGATCACCGGATCCAGCTTTTTTTGACGAGCCAGAGCCGTCAGGTTGCGCGCGTATTTTTCCAGGGCCTGAAACTTTGATTCTGGCTCGGCGTCAGTGATGCGCTGGGTGCCGCGCACACTTACCAAAACCTGCAAAATTTTATCGTAGGATATTTTAAAACGCCGCAATATATCGGCGGCTGAACTCGCCACTTCAGAGATAGCCAGAAAGAGGTGTTCCGTGCTGATAAATTCATCATTAAGACGACCGGCTTCAGCATCCGCGCGCTTAATCACTTCTGCCATTTCCGGACTCAAATAAACCTGCAAAAGACCCCCTGATTGCACATGCGGCAAGGATTCTAGGGCCGTCGCAATGGCCTCCTTGATTGTCGCCGTGGGTGCCTCTAATTGCTTTAAAACCGGCAAAACAATGCTTTCTTCCTGACCAAGCAAGGCCGCCAGCAGGTGCAATGGCTCTATTTGCTGATGGTTGCGCTCGCTGGCCAATTGATAAGCGCGCTGAAGCGCCTCTTGCGACTTAGTTGTAAAATTGTTCATAGGTATATTCCGTTAGAAATTTTATATTCTGCAATAATAATAGTATTTAATTGGTTGATGAATTGTATCATGGTTAAGAGATTGGATATTATACTAAGTCAGACTTCTAACGGGGTTAGCACTCGTACGTCCAGAGTGCTAATGCTAGAGTATCAAACGCCCCAAGAAGTGTCAATCATCCACTGGGGTTGCCGAAATTGAAAAAATATATCACAATAACAGAACTATGCAGCGTCTCTTTATTGCCGTACCATCACCCATAACTATCCAGGAGCTCATCAGCGAGATAGAGCATGAATGGGAAAAGTTAACGAGTCATAATGTCAAATGGGTTAACCCTGAACAAGCGCATCTGACCTTACATTTTCTTGGCAACACAGAAGAGGGGACAGTGCCGGAGATTATTAAGATTATAAAAGAAAGCACAATAAAAGTAAGGCCATTTTTATTGGTACTTAAAGGACTAGGGGCTTTTCCTCAACCCTCTAACGCCAGAGTTGTATATATTAACGTGGAAGAGATTAAAAGCCGCGTCTTGAATACACTGCACAAAAACTTGGCCAATCAACTCAAGTCACTGGGTTTTGCTATAGACGACCGGCGTTTTATGCCGCATATCACGCTAGGGCGTCTGCGGCAGGCAAGGGCACTAACCACTGAATGGTATGTTACTAGACCCATATCTTGGTCAGTTAATGAAATTCATCTTGTAGAGAGCAAGCTCCTTGCAGTCGGCCCGATTCATACGGTCGTTGAATCAGTGCGTTTAAACTAATATGCGGACTTATTGTTTTAACATCGCCGTTGATGACTTATCACAAGATGAAGCGCTGAAATTAGTGCAAAAATTTCTGAATGACGGCCAACAGCATTATATCGTCACTCCCAATCCTGAAATAGTTTTACAAGCGAACTCTGATTATTATTTTCGCCGCGCCTTAATCAGGGCCGACCTCTCCCTGGTTGACGGATACGGATTGGCTCTGGCGCTCAAACTCGCGGGATGTAATTTTCGCAATCGCCTCACGGGAGCTGATTTTTTAAACGCGCTTCTTCGTCATTTCTCGCCAAATCACAAATTTTTTTTCTTGGGCGCTGAGCATGGCACGGCCGCAAAAGCAGGGGCCGCGGCCAGCCGCCAATATGGAGCCAAACCCATCGGTACATTTGAGCCGCCGCGCGGCATATATAACATTAAAGAGGAAATTAAAATTAAAGATGAGCCAGCTCACCAAGCACTAATAAAATTAATAAATGATGAGGCGCCGGATTTTTTAATCGTCGCCTTGGGGCATGGCCAGCAGGAAAAATGGTTATGTGAATTCTTGCGAGAGTGCCCCAGCGTGAAAGTGGGCATGGGCGTTGGCGGCTCGCTTGATTATTTAGCCAATAATGTCAAACGTGCCCCTGAATTAATGCGCCGCCTTGGGTTAGAATGGCTATGGCGCCTCGCCAATGAACCAGCGCGCTCAAGGCGGATATTCAGAGCTACTGTTATTTTTCCCATAAAAACGTTACGATGGATAATAAATATGAAACTAAAATATAGGCCATTGGTAGTGGGCTGCATCATCAATCGACAGGGTGAAATTCTGCTGGTAGAGCGCGCCGGAGTGCCCAATCACTGGCAGTTCCCGCAAGGCGGCTGTGAGCCAGACGAAACGCCGAGACAAGCGGTGCGGCGCGAAATGAAAGAAGAAATAGGAACAGAAAATTTGACCATCATCGGGCAAAGCAAGCCCGATGTTTATCGTTATCGCTGGCAAAAAATTTGGGACGAACAAACTGACGATGCCGCCGGTCGCCGTCGCTACCATGGATATGCTGGCCAGCGGGTGACGGTATTTTATCTTAAATATGACGGGCCAGATGATGCCATTAAGGTAGACAAACAGGAACTGGTGGCCTATAGATGGGTAGAAAAAAATAAACTGTTAGAAACGATTCATCTCGTGCGCCGGCCGCTCGCCAAAATCGTGCTCAATGATCTTGCTCGCTTAAAATACTGAACTATGACCAACGGAACTAATAATGAAATCATTGCCGTGCGCACTCGTTTTGCGCCATCGCCGACTGGTGATCCTCATGTGGGGAGTGTCTGGACCGCTTTATTTAATTGGCTCTATGCGCGCCATTATCACGGTAAATTTATATTGCGCATTGAGGATACTGATCGCACCAGATTTATTGCCAGCGCAGAAATGAAAATTATTGAGACCCTGCGATGGTTTGGCCTAGATTATGATGAAGGCCCGGACATTGACGGCCCTTTTGGGCCATACAGACAATCAGAGAGATTAAATCTATATCAACAATACGCTGAACAGCTGATCGCAAATGGCGCGGCGTATTACTGTTTTTGCTCGCCCGAACGCCTGCAGGAAATTAGAAAAGAGCAGAAATTGCGTAAAACGCCAATTAGATATGACGGGCACTGCCGTAATCTTGATCCCCAAGCGGCCTTCAGCCGCCGGGCGGCAGGGGAGATAGCGGTCGTGCGCTTAAAAATTCCATTCAATGGGCAAACGGTCGTTGATGACCTAATCCGAGGCCGCGTTGTTTTTAAGAATTCGGTCATTGATGATCAAATACTGCTAAAATCAGACGGCTGGCCAACTTACCATCTCGCTTCCGTGGTTGATGATCATTTTATGCAAATTAACCCCGTTATTCGCGCGGAGGAGTGGCTGTCGTCAACACCCAAACAGCTTCTTTTATATCAGGCGCTTGGCTGGACGGCTCCGCGCTTTGCTCATTTGCCGCTTATTTTAGGATCAGACAGATCAAAATTAAGCAAGCGCCATGGCAGTATGGATGCTCTGAAGTTTCGCGATGATGGTTATTTGCCGGAGGCCGTGATCAATTTTTTGGCTCTGCTTGGCTGGAATCCTAAAACCAATGAAGAATTTTTTACTCGCGCTGAATTAATCAAACGTTTTGAGCTGAAAGCTGTAAATAAGGCCGGAGCTATATATGATCGCCAAAAGCTGGATTGGTTTAACGCGCACTATTTAAGATCATTGCCGCCAGCAGAACTTGTTCATCTCGCCAAACCATATTTAGAAAAAAAAGAGGTTGAGAAATTACCGCCGGCTGCACTAGGGCGCGTGGTCGGTGTGGCCGCGGAAAGGGCTAAGACCCTGCTAGAAATACCGGCCCTCACAACTTTCTTTTTTAAACGCCCCGCCTACGAACCGAGTTTATTAAACTGGAAGCAAACAGTGGCCGACCTTACTGCCCAAAGGATTAATCGTTTGCTGGAAATTCTAAAAGATCTTCCGGCCGCTGATTTTACCGAGGATAATCTGGAAAACATAGTTAAGTCAAAAATTAATGATGAAAAACTGGGAGTAGGGGAGACGCTCTGGCCCATGCGCGTCGCCCTAACTGGACTAAAAGAAAGCCCCGGGCCATTCACCGTTGCGGCAATCCTTGGGAAGGAAGAAACTTTGGAGCGCCTTTCCGAAGCGATGAAGAAATTATCATAAACTTATTTTATGCGAGCGTTCAGACGTAATTTAATCTGGATGTTTATTATTATTTTGTTGACGCAGTTGGTTGTTCCGTCATTAGTCAGGGCCGAAGAAGTGGGCGAGCTTCAGGCCGCCCTTAGAGAAAAACTGCAAAGAATTGAAGATCTCAAGAAAAAAGCGGCTGCTTATGAAGCCAATCTTCAGCTGAAACGGCAAGAGCGGCTAACCCTATCTAACCAAATTACGATATTAACCGACCGTATCAGCAAAACAAATTTAGACATAGAAGTCGCGCGCACCAGTATTGAAGCGACCAATCTTGAAATTCACGGTCTGGAGGAAGACATTAGCGCCAAGGGAAAACAAATCTTAAATTACAAGGACCAGCTGGGCGCTCTGGTGAGGTGGCTCGCTCGCGAGCAAAATCGTACAATCATTCAGGTATTTTTTACCCGCTCCTCGTTCGCCGATTTCTACGGCGAGTTAAAACAGGTAAAAACTGTGCAAACCAATGTTACTAACCTGGTCAAGGAAGTAGAGACACTGAAAACGAAGCTTAACGATGATAAAGAAGAACTGGAAGAGAAACGACAGCGATTGGCAGAGGAGCTGGCCAATCTAAATCAGCAGCAGCTCTCGCTAGAGGCCCAGCAAGAGACAAAGACCTATCTTCTTCAAGAAACAAGATCATCGGAACAGCGCTTTGCCGTGCTCTTGGAAGATGCTCGCCGCGAAGAAGAACAAACCAACCTTGAAATAACCAATCTTGAAAAAGAGGTGCGCGAACGTCTGCGCCTGGAGGGGCTGACAACTGACGGCGAGCGGCCGGCGCTAATTTGGCCCGTGCCTAACAATCGCGGATTATCTACGCTATTTCATGATCCAGACTATCCATTTCGCCGCCTGTTTGAGCATTCTGGTATTGATATCCGCGCCTATCAGGGAACGTCCATTAGAGCGGCCGCCTCTGGTTATGTCGCTCGCGTGCAAACCGGCGGCAAACGGGGTTATGGATTTGTCATGATTATACACAATGGAGGGCTAGCCACTGTCTATGGACACGTTTCCAAAATAATGGTTAAGCAAGATTCGTTCGTGGCGCAGGGCGAGGTCATCGCTTTGTCCGGAGGAATTCCCGGCACCCCGGGAGCCGGACCATTTAGCACTGGCCCGCATTTGCACCTTGAGACGCGATTTAATGGAATTCCCCAAGATCCTTTGCCATTATTGCCGTAAACCCCGTTAAAGAACTCGCACGGGGCATTCTCTAACGGGGTAAACCACATTAATTATGAATCAATTTACAGAAATGATAAAACAGTTACTATGGTTATTCTTTTTGGTCGCCTTTTTTGTTTTCTATGTCGCTTATCACGAAGCTCTGGAAAATCTAACAAAAACTGCGGTGATAATTATTGGCTTAACCGCTATTATTTTTGGCGGCTGGTCTTCGGTCTATAAATATCATAGACAAACCAAGCATGGCGCCGGAATAGGGGAGGATGAGGCAAAAACGTGCTTGCGATGGTCGCCTTGGGCTGAATTGCAATATGATTTATTGGGCTGGTCTATGTTTATCGTAATTATAACCTTGGCTTTTATATCATCTTCTGGCCTAACGGTGACCAGTTTAGCGCAAGCCGTTGTGGCCTTGATAACTTTCTTTGCTGGCAAAAAATTATTTGTTGGACGGCTCTAGCTAGGGGAGAGGTAAAAGAGCATTGTTGCAATGCGTATATGGCGTCGCACAATATACCTTTTGCGCCACTTAATATATGTATGGATCATTAAGTGGCCGGAATGTTTCCATTTGATTAATAAATACGTCATATGTCAGTGGAACCAACTTATTATTGAAATTCTACTACGCGATTCTCCACCAGCGAAGTCAACTAAGTCTAAACCCATAACGAGACGAACCTTTTTAATACCACCAAACTTTCTTTCCATGGTTTTTACATTTGGAAGGTACGGACATAATCTCATATCTGCAGCTACTGGCCAGCGCCCATTATCCACGAAGAATTTTTGAAAACCACAAATAATATTATCAATGGTCCATGAAACGTGGTATTTTTGAACATTTTTAGGAATTATCAACAGACCTTTTTCTTGTTTTAAAAATTTAGGAGGCATATGTGTCGCACAATATTATTACTTGTAATAAATACGGGTACTGCCAAAACGCAAGTCAATGTATTTTATTGTTTGGCGCCAATTTTTATTAGACAAATCCTTTTCTGAAATA
>MGEP01000025.1:934-7685 GCA_001791425.1 Candidatus Uhrbacteria bacterium RIFCSPLOWO2_02_FULL_48_12 | reverse complement strand
CCGTGGTGAGCGCAGCAAACGGCAGGATGGCGTCAAAACGATGGAGTAATTCCGAGGGCATGACATCTTTCAGCGCTTCGCGTATATTTTGTTCATCGGTATCGGCAGGAAACCCTTTTTGCTGGTCGCTGTTGAATCCGAGGAATTTAATATTATGGCGTCCAGGATTGGCCGTGGCAATAATGATGGTTTGCTTAAAGTTAACCAATCGGCCGGTCGCGTCTCGGAGAGACCCTTCGTCAAGAATCTGCATAAGCAACTGATAAACTTCGCGGTGAGCGCGGTCCAGTTCGTCAAAAAGCACCACTTGATACGGCTGACGCCGTACCCGTTCAGTCAAAAGCCCGCTTTCTTTGTAGCCAACATAACCGGCCGGCGCGCCAATGAGTTTGGAAACAGTGAACCCTTCGGAAAATTCCGTCATATCAAGACGAAGCAAAGATTGTTCAGAGCCAAAGAGCGATTTAGCGATGGCTTTAGCGAGCGTTGATTTGCCGACCCCGCTCGGCCCGACAAAGAAAAAAGACGCCAAGGGGCGATGATGGTCAGATAAATCAAGCCGGGCCCGTCTGATAGTGGCGGCGACCGTTTGGATAACGGCTGGCTGTCCGACCATTATTTCCTGCAGGCCGTTTTCTAGGTTTTTAAGCTTTTGTCTTTCTTCCACGACGAGGTCGGTAATGGGAATATTTGTCCAGCCCGTTAATACTTCAGCGACCGCGCGCCGCGTGACGTGGGGATAAAGCGGCGGGTGTTTCTTTAAGCTAGTTTCTACCTGCTCGCGCTCCATTTTTAAGCGCGCTTGCTCGCGCTGCCAATGCAGGGCCTCTTCAAATTTTTCGGCCGCCGCGGCGCGATCTTTACGGTCAGCGGCCAGCCGCTCGGCGCGTTCAAGTTCCTGCAGCCGTTCCAGAGCTGGCGGCGCCTCGCTTTTTATCTTTACTCTGGCCGCGGCTTCGTCTACAAGATCAATGGCTTTGTCCGGTAAATAGCGATCGGTTAAATATCTTTCACCCAGAGAGACGGCCGCCTCCAAGGCATCGTCCTCTATATTTAGACCGTGGAATGATTCATAGTAATTTTTCAGCCCATCAAGAATGCGGCGCGTCTCGCGCGGCGTTGGTTCATTCACGTAAATCGGCTGAAAACGCCGCTCCAGCGCTCCATCACTCTCAATGTGGCGGCGGTACTCTTCAATGGTGGTGGCGCCGATGCATCTAATCTCACCCTTCGCCAGCGCCGGTTTTAAAATATTAGCGGCGTCAACCGAACCGCTGGCTGCGCCGGCGCCAACGATGGTATGCAGTTCGTCAACAAACAAAATAATCTCCGGGTGCCTTTGCAGTTCTTCAATGATTTGTTTAAGGCGGCTTTCAAATTCTCCCCGGAACATGGTGCCGGCCACCAGACTTGCTATGTCCAAGGCCATAATTTTTTTGTCTTTGAGCGCCGTTGGCACTTGGCCATGAATAATTTTTTTGGCCAGCCCTTCAACAATGGCGGTTTTGCCAACGCCGGGATCACCCAAGAGCACGGGGTTATTTTTTGTGCGGCGCGCCAGTATCTGCATGACTCGCTCAATTTCTCGTTCGCGTCCGATCACCGGATCCAAGCGTTCGTCAAAATCAGGATGCGTGAGATTGACCATAAATTGCCGAGCGGACGCCGGAATATCATCTGCGGCCGACTCTTCCGCGTCAGTATCAGTAAAGGTGGCTGTTAATTCCGGAAGCTTAGAGCCGCTTTTTAAAATCATGGCAAGCTGTTCGGCCGCTGCTTCCGGGTGCCAGGGATGGATGCTGGTAAATTCAGTGAGTGTTGGTCCGGGGTTTTCAATAATCGCTCGCAGAAGATGCTCGGTGCCAATATAGTAATGGTTGGATCGGTGCGCGATAAGGGAGGCCTTGACAATGACTCCTTGGCTGGCGCGCGAGAAGATGGCTGGCGCGCCGGTCATGGGTATAGTCCTTTTCAGAAAATCTTCCAAGGCCGTAAGCTCAAGCTTGGTTGGCCCCAATAGTTCGTTACCCAGCGCTCCGTTAGTGCGCGCCAGGCCCACGAGCAGGTGAGCCGGCTCTATGTTTTGGTGCCCAAAAGTTGAGGCCATATCAAAGGCGTGCTTGAGGGCGGCCTTGAGATGACGGCTAAATTTGTTCAGGATATTTGATTTCATACTTCTTTCTTGCTTATCATTAACGGTTTGGAGATATTTTAATTTTTATGGTATAATGGTTAGCGTATTCAACAGTTTATTGGGGCGGTCCGTTTGATGATTATTGATGTATAAACCATTTGGCTTGTCTTTAAAATAATCCTTTGTTCATTTGTTCAATAGTATTACGACCGGTTATCGCTTTTTAGCTCCAGAATTAGCGCAGATTCACCTAATATTATATAATGTTATCTACTATTTCGTCAAAAAATAAGATTAATTATCAGCGCCGTTTTTTTGCGTTTTTGTCTTAATTTGACAATAAATGTTTTTTTCTTCGTCAAAACGGTCTTATTTGGGTGTGGATATTGGTTCAACCAGTATTAAGATTGTTGAACTAAAAGAAGTTAATAAGGCGCCAGAACTAGTAACCTATGGCTTGGCCGAACTGCCGATTGACAAAGCGCCCGGGGACTCGGAAACAAACATTGCCGATATTGCCGCGACCATTACGGCCACCTGCGAGAAGGCCGGAGCGAAATCCAAGCAGGCTTTTGCCGCTTTGCCGACCTACTCTGTCTTTACCTCAATCATTAGTTTGCCTAAAATGTCTAAGAGCGAACTCAAATCCGCCATTCATTGGGAGGCAAAAAAAGTTATGCCTCTGCCCATTGAAGAGATGATTTTGGATCCGCAAATTTTGGATGAACCCGGCCCCAACGGCACCATGAAAGTTCTTTTAACCGGCGCGCCCAAGACCATGGTGGAGCGGTATTTAAAAATTTTTCAAAGGACGGGCTTAATGCTGCTCGGGCTGGAAACGGAGGGCTTCGCTCTAGTGCGCTCTCTCGTTGGGCGCGACAAGGCGCCGACCATGGTTATTGACCTGGGCGCTTCCAGCACCGATATACTGGTGATTGACAACAATATTCCTTTTCTTAATCGCAGTATTGATGTCGGCGGCCTTCATGTCACCAAAGCCATCAGCCGCAGTCTCAATGTTTCTTTGGCCCGCGCTGAACAGTTTAAATATGACATTGGCATAAAGGCGCTGGATTCTCCCACCAGTGAAATTCCGCGCACCATTGAAGAAGCGCTGACACCGATCACCAATGAAATCAAATATACCATGACTCTATTTCAGGGGCAGACAAAAAAGTCCGTAGAAAAAGTGCTTCTCTCGGGCGGCGGTTCTTTGCTGGTTAATTTTTCAAACTATTTGTCACAGAAATTAAATTTAAGAGTGTATGTGGGCGATCCCTGGGCCCGGGTGCGCTATCCCGTTGAATTAAAAGGAGTCTTGCAGGAATCAGCGGCGCGTTTTGCCATTGCCGTGGGTCTGGCCATGAGGGATATCAAGTAAAAGTTTTAACTCAAAATGCAAAACGCAAAATGCAAAACTTCAACGCAAAACCTAAAACCTGTATAGCTGAAGATACCATAAGGTTAGAACAAAAGTTGTTAGTTAAGAATTGCAGTTTTGAGTTATAAGTTTTACGTTTTAACTTATTTTTATGGATGTCAATTTACTGCCGGATGAATTAAAAAAGAAAGAAGAAAAGGAATTGAAGAGCAAGGCCGGCGAGCCCGTGACCGTGCCCATGTCAGCGCCAGTAAAAGAATCGGCCGAGAAGCCCCATCATTTTGCAGTTTCCGGCTCGGCCGCATCCACCTCACCTGGAGCGGCGGCTGAATCAAAATTGCCGCATGTGCGCGAAGAATCGTATATTCACGAGGTCACCAAAGAAGGGAAGATTGTTCACGAGTCGCCTCCGTCGCCCGCTTTGGTGCGTGTCCGCCCGTCTTGGTGGAGGAAACTGCTAGATTCCTTTAGCCGTAGTGCGCGCGGTTCACCCGCTGGCGAGCCGTCATCAGCCGAACTATCACGGCCGCCGCCTCCGCCGGCGCCCAGGCCAGTCAAACCTTCAGCTATTGTTAAGGAGTCATTACCACCACTGCCCCTTCCATCGCCACCCCTGCCCCCTCTGCCTCAACCACCCTCTCCGCCGCCATTACCACCACCTCTTCCGCTAAGCCAAAAAGTATTATCACCAGCCCAAGACAGCACCCCATCTTCGGAGGCAGTCCCTGACATGAGACGCGCGGCACCCGCCCCGCCCACGCCTCCGCCAGTTCAGCCATCCAAAGAAGAAAAGCCAGTTGCGGACAAACTTAAGGGCGGCGAAGCGGGTGCGGCTGCGAGCGCGTTTGGGCCGCCGTCGCTGGGCATCAACCTTTTGCCGCCGGAGTGGTCTTGGAATTTATCTTTGACTATTCAATTCAGGCGCCGCGTTCTTTGGGCGCTGGCCCTGCTGGCCGCGGTGAGCGTCATTGGCAGTTTTGCCGGAAGTTCTATCTATGTTTCTTTTCAAGAGCGACACGTAGCCGCGATTAGAGATGAGCAAAAGAAAGTTGAGGACGAAACACAAAAGTATCGGGCCCAAGAAATTGAATGGTCTAATCTGAATAGCCGCCTCAAGCTAATCTCGGCCCTACTCGCTGATCACGTTAAGGTCACGTCTGTTTTTAAATTTTTAGAAGAAACGGTGAGCCCCCTTGTTCAATATTCAAGCTTCTCTTTTAACGAGGGCAAAATCTCCGTCAGCGCGACTACCGTGAGCTATGAAGAGATGGCCAGGCAAATTGTGGCCCTGCGGAGCGACCAGGCGCGGGTGAGCGCGGTGGATATCAGTTCTTATAGTTTTGATAAAGCCAAGGGGATCGTTACTTTCAGTTTGCTTATAACTTTGAAGCCGGAGGTCTGGCACTATGGCCAACTCTAAAAATATTTTGCGCAAAGACATCCTGCGCCAGGATATTGTTCAGGCCAAGGCGGCAAAAAATATTAGCGCCAAAATAATTGAACATTTTTTTGTGCCCTCGGCCATTCTCCTGCTGGCCGTGGCCGTGGCCGCTTTTTATCTAATTTTCGGGAAAACCTATCAGGCCTTTCGCTCGGGACAGGGCTCGGTCAATGTGGCCATTGCCGAGCTGGGGCTCACCGACGCGCGAAGCCGTTTAGCCATCCGCAAACAGCATGCCGCGGAATTGGAAACAATTCCCGCGGCTAACCGCGAACGCATGGCCCGCGTCCTGCCCACCGGTCCAAATGAGCTGGAGACCTTGGTGCAGATTGAGTCTTTCGTCAAGGAGGATTTGAATCTGGAATCAATGACCTTCACTTTGTCAGTCGGCGGTCAGGCCGCAGGGAAAACTGAAGCCAAAGGAGAGGCCGCGGCCGCTGGCGCGGCTGAGGCAAACGCGGCGCGCCTGGCCATGGAAACCGTGTCCGACAAAGTGAATATGTCATTTAAAGTAATTGACTATGAATCATTAAAGAAAGCGGTTTTGGCCATTGAGAAAAATTTGCGCCTCTTGGACATTAACAGCATTACTTATAACCCGGAAAGCGGGGACGTGTCCTTGAATATTACCACGCGGCATTTACCGTAATTTATGTCTGTCTTTAATCAAGCTCCCAAAAGAATCCACTGGTTAACAATCGTGTTCGTTCTGGCTTTGGCGGCGAGCGGCGGATTTTGGCGCTATCAGAATCAGATTATAAGTTTTGTCAATGATTGGTGGTCGCCGACCGCAACCAGCGAAGGAAAAAGCGGCATCACCATTGATGACAAAGTTTTCCAATCTGAATTTTGGCAGTCGCTAAGATCCTATGGCCGCCTGCCAATTGAGCCGAGCCCAACCGGGCGCGCCAATCCTTTCCGTCCGCCGAGTAAATTCGTGGATACGCCAGGGAGCCGAGACGCCAAACGCGTGAGCGATGTCATCACCATTGCTTCGTCTTTGGCTCAATATTACAGCCAAGAAGGACGTTATCCAGCCGGTCAAGCAATAGAGCTCGGGGAGGAGAGCGCGCAATGTTTGGTTAAGAGAGGCTGGGTCGGTGAATCAGTTTGCGCCAAAACGCAGATGAAGTATTTAGATTCAGTTCCGCGCGACCCCGGAGCCGGGCAGTATCTTTACACCAGCGACGGGTCTTCCTACACTCTCAAGGTTTTTAAAGAAACATCACCCGGCGGGCCGTCATTCTGGGAATATTCAGTGCCCACCAAAACCCCTTGATGGATTATGAACCAAGAATCATGAATCAAGAACACAAATCCCAATGACCAAATCCCAATTACCAATAAATGACCAAACCCCCAAATCCCAATACCATGTTGGATATTGTGATTTTATTGGACATTGGCGCTTGGACATTGGACATTTTTTATAAATCGATGCCCTTCAATGTTCTTGATCAAAAATTTTTAGCTAATCAGCTCATTGACGCCCTGCAAAAAAAGGGCGCGCTGACAGCGGAAGAAATATCCGAGTGGCGCAGTCGCGGGTCAGCCGATGACGATTTAAAATCAATCGTTCTAGGAAAGCACGTGCTTGATGAAGAAGATTTAACGCGTTTACAGGGAGATGTTTGGGGCATACCCTACAAGGATTTAAACGGCCTCATGATTCCGCCCTCGGTTCTTCAAGCCATTACCGAATCGGCTGCCAAGCATTATCACATGGTGGCCTTTGAGCGTAGCGGCAAAGAGCTCTCGGTCGGTTTGGTTAAACCCTATGACATGTCCGCTTTGG
>MGEP01000025.1:162-918 GCA_001791425.1 Candidatus Uhrbacteria bacterium RIFCSPLOWO2_02_FULL_48_12 | reverse complement strand
TATGACATGTCCGCTTTGGAAGTGCTGGAATTTTTAAGCAAAGATCAAGGGCTTCACATTCGCTATTTTATTGTCTCCGAATCCAGTTTTCAGGCGGCCGTTCAGCAGTACCATACTCTTTCCAGAGAAATTGAATCAGTGCTGACGCAGGCGGAAGAGAAATTCGCCGATGTAGGAACGATAGCCGCCGCGGAGAGTGTTGATGAGGTGATCAAGCGAGCGCCGGTTGCCAAAATAGTTTCCGTCATCATTCAGCATGCGGTTGAGGGCAAGGCCTCGGATATTCATATTGAACCCCTCCTGCGCGAGAGCCGCGTGCGCTATCGGATAGATGGAATTCTGCATATTTCTTTGCTTCTGCCAAAATATATTCATAACGCCGTAGTTTCCCGCATCAAGGTGCTGGCCAACCTGAAACTGGACGAAACTCGTCTGCCCCAAGACGGGCGTATTCGCTTGAATATAGACGGCCGCGACATTGACCTTAGAATTTCCGTTTTACCGCTGGCTGACGGCGAGAAGGTGGTCATGCGTGTCTTGGATGCTTCCGTGACGCCGCCCACGCTCACGGATTTGGGTTTTCGCGACGAAAACAGGATGATTATTGAGAAAAGCATTAAGCGCCCGCACGGCTTATTTTTGGTGACCGGGCCCACCGGTTCTGGCAAATCTACCACTCTTTTTGCCGTTCTCAATATACTCAATCGCGAGGGCGTTAATATTATCACCCTGGAAGACCCGATAGAGTATTATGTA
>MGEP01000025.1:0-114 GCA_001791425.1 Candidatus Uhrbacteria bacterium RIFCSPLOWO2_02_FULL_48_12 | reverse complement strand
GCGAGCGGCCTCAGATCCATTCTTCGTCAGGACCCGGATGTCGTCATGGTCGGCGAAATTCGTGATAATGAGACGGCCGAGCTCGCCATTCACGCTGGGTTAACCGGACACTAT
>MGEP01000024.1:12568-15554 GCA_001791425.1 Candidatus Uhrbacteria bacterium RIFCSPLOWO2_02_FULL_48_12 | reverse complement strand
ACATTTTTTTACTAGTTGGATGAATATAAAAAGCCTCTCCGTTAGCCTCAACTTTAAGCATAATTTTTCCTTTTAAGTTATTATACATGGTTGTATTTATAACATTCGTTACTTGTGAGGCACTCGTATTAGAACTGGATTGCGAAGATCCTAAAGTTAAGGAGGATAATATGCCGTTGAACTTATTTAAGATGTCGCTATATCCATTCGCATCATCTTTGAAATAATTCAAAGAAACTACAATGTATTTATCTCCGGTTTTAATGTAATAAATTCTATTTTGTGACAACACCTTGCCTGCGCTTACTGATTTGTTAATAGAATCTATCGTTATTACATCAGTCAAATTATTGTTTAGTTTATAATGCGCGTCTTTTTTTAAAATTTCCGTTTTAATATCATAGATATTCCCCAAGCTGTTGGCTTCTTTAACTTTTTGTTCAATGTGGCTTAAAAATTCGCTGCTGTTTAAATTTTTTGTATTATCGTCCGTTTTTTCTATTTCTATATCGGCAAAAGCAAATTTATTCGTTTTGTCAGTAATAAATAGCGGATGCTCTTTTGAATTTCGGGGAAGCAACGCCCAATTATTACTTAACTTAATATTGAATTTTGGATTGTCCTGCGTGTATTCAGTTTTTTCAGCATATTGTCCAGATTTAATTAAAGATAAGGAATTAATAATATTATCTATTGCGGCTTTGTCTTTATCGTTCTGACCGTAATCATACGAAACTTTTAATAAATAATTATCAATAGGGATATAATAATAATTTTGTTGCTTCCCGGCAGCGGAAATTATTATTTTTTTTGCATTGTTCCCATTTATAATAACATTTTCGTTTTTTACAATTGAGGCCATGGATATTAAAAATGATAGATCTCTTTTAATGCTGGCTTCTACTATGCCCGTGTCAACGTTATATGGAAACTTAACAGCGGAAATTAAAATGAGGCCACCTTCGTCATCGCTTTCCTTGTCAATTATCAGTGCGGTTTCATCTTCATGAGTGAAATTCCAGTCGGACGGTTTAGTAATTTTATAAGCAGGGGCGCTATTAATAAATTCGTTGCCGTTTTTTGTATTGAGAATTTTTTTTGTCAATTCTATTGTTTTAGTATTTAAAGAATTGGATTGAGGAGTTTTTCCAATATTTGAATTAACCCAGCTATTTAATGAAGTGACATTGATGATATAGCCTAGACTGCCGAGCGTGTCCGAGTGAGCGCCGCTGGTTATGCCAATAACTCCGGCATTTGAATCAATTGCTGCTCCGCCGGAACTGCCATAAGAAATAATTGCGTCGGTTTTTAACCAATTTTTATTATGCTTATTTTCTTTGCCGCTGATTACTCCTTTAGTAATGGTTATCGTATCCCCGCCGATTGAAGGATAACCAAGCGCCGTTACTTCATTATTTACCGCAGTGGAATCAGAAGTATTTAAATTTAAAAACGAGAAAGTATTTTTATTGCTGTAGCCAGCTATGTTTTCTATTTTCAGCAGAGCGACATCAAGATCTTTGTCGCTGGCGATTAATTTTCCAGTATATTTACATTCAGGTTCCTTATTTATTTCTTCCGTAAGACAAACGATATAGGACGATTCTCTGTTTGTATTATTAAAATCATCTTCCAGTATTGCCACATGCTGGTTAGTTAAAACAATGCCGCTTGAATTTATTATTACGCCCGATCCGCTTGAAAAAAGGGCGAGTTCATTATCCGCATTCAAGGCATAAGACTTTATCTTTACAATGGCTTTATGAGCGTCTGCTTTAGGAAGATCGCTTGTATTTGTAATAATGTTGGTATTGTTTGTTGCATTATTTGTGCTAATAGTTTCTTGATTATTTGTTGATTCTTGGCCTTCTGTAAATCCTAAAATTTTCTTTGCTTCCGTGCACCCCTGGCTATTACATGAATCTGCAATACTGGAATTATAGCGGAGTGAACCGTAAAGTTTTGGTTGTGCGTTGTAAACATCGGTTGAATTGGGCTCACAAGTTTGAACAAAATCTATGGCCGCCTTTTCGAGAGTTCCATTATTTATGACATATTCATGAACATAAAAAGCTCCAAGGACTGTATTACATCCTCGTCCGTCTCCGCTAACGTTAATTCCGTTAAAAGAATCTCGGAAAGGAAATCTTTTGGCTAAGGCATAGAGTCCTGGAGATAATGTTTTCCCAGACTCACTTCCAAACTCAAAAGACATATCAGATATGGTAAAATTCTGTGTATTAAAAACAGCTAAGTTAGCAGTTGCTTGTGATACTGTAATTTTAGAACCATTATTGCTAGAAAAATCCCATGATTTATTCTGCCCGATATAATCTCCCGAATCACTTTCAGTCATGATTCTAAATGTTTTTTGGTCCTCTGCCTTTGCTTGAGAAAATAATACAAGAGAAAGCAGGAAAACTAAGGTTAAAATTTTTCTCATAAAATTTTTAGGAGTTTATTGATAACTTATCAACAACTAATCCTTTTAAGAATAAATAAAAATAAAATAAAAAATAGCCCCAAATAATCTCCGCCGAAGGCGGAAAAACTTTTAATTATTTCCGATAACTCGTTTATATGCGAAGTGTTTATTGTATAATACACTGTTTTGGTATATTATACAAGGTATATGGAAGAATACGTTCGTAAAACAGAAGAGGAGCTGCGACTCCGTAATTATAGCCCAAAAACCAGAATAAGCTATCTGCGATGTCTGCGTGAATATTTTATATATAAGCAGGGCAATCTAGACACGCTGGATATTCAATCCATTAAAACCTTTTTACTTGGCAAGCAGGATAAAGGAGCAGCCCCGCAAACAATTAAACATTAAGAGTCCGCTATGATTAACCGGTGCGGCGGCCGGCCCATGTTCCAGCGGCGATTGTTGCCGTAATAATTTAGAAGAGGATTATATGACTTCGGCTTTAACCGTTGATCATTTGGTTAAACAATATGACGGGGAGCCGGCCGTGGCCGG
>MGEP01000024.1:7343-12357 GCA_001791425.1 Candidatus Uhrbacteria bacterium RIFCSPLOWO2_02_FULL_48_12 | reverse complement strand
ACTCCTTGGGAGATCTTAACTTATAATGCCGGATTTTTTGGCGTACCGGCCAAAGAATCCAAAAAACGCGCTGAAGAACTTTTGACTCGCTTTGCTCTTTGGGAGCATCGTTTCAAACCAGTGAGCCAGCTCTCTGGAGGCATGAAGCGGCGTCTAACCCTGGCGCGGGCTCTCATCCATCACCCGCGTCTGCTTATTCTTGATGAGCCAACGGCCGGCGTTGATTTAGAACTCCGTTTGTCTTTATGGCGCGACCTCAAAGAAATTCAAGCCCAAGGCACGACCATACTTTTAACCACGCATTATTTGGAAGAAGCCGAGCGCTTGTGCGAACGGTTGGCGATTATTAACAAAGGCGAGCTTGTGGTCGTGGAGAGGACGGATGAATTAAGGCGCCAGCACGGCGACAAAAGACTGGAAGAGATTTTTCTATCCTTAACCGCGGCTGATGGCGCGGGCGTTCCAGCGCCTCTGGCGACGCCGCCGGAAGAATTATGATGCCCGCGCCGTTTAATTGGGTTGGGTTTCAGACCTTGTTAACAAAGGAGGTAAAAAGGTTTTTAAGCATGATTGGGCAAACCGTAGCTCCGCCCCTCTTGACTTCGCTTCTTTATATTTTGGTCTTTGGTCATTTTTTGGGTTCGCGCATTCAGGAAATCGTGCCCGGGGTGAGCTACATTGATTTTATCGTGCCCGGCATTTTGATGATGCACGTTGTGTCCGGCGCTTTTATGAATGCTTCCTTTGCCATTTATCTTGGCAAACTGCAAAATTCTATTCAGGAAGTGCTGGTCGCCCCCTTGTCTTACATGGAGATGGCTCTGGGTTATGTGTTGGCTGGCGCGGCGCGCGGTGTAATAATTGGCCTTGGCGTTTATTTGATTGCCGTTTCTTTTACCACCGCGAGCATTCTGCACTTTTGGTCATTTTTGTATTTTTTGGTTATCACTTCCATACTGTGCTCGGCTCTCGGCGCCATTGTCGGGCTCTGGGCCAAAAGTTTTGAGCACATCAACATTCCCAATACCTTTTTGATTCTGCCGCTTTCTTTTTTGGGCGGAGTGTTCCACTCCATTAAACTTCTGCCGCCATCATTTGCTAAATTAAGTTATCTCAATCCGATTTTCTACATGGTCAATGGCATTCGCTCAAGCATGATTGGCGCCAGCGATGTTTCGCCTATAGTATCTGGCCTTGTGGTTGGCGCTCTGGCCCTATTATTTTTTATCTGGTGCGTGCACCTTTTCCGTATCGGTTACAGATTGCGAAGTTAATTAAACCTATTGACTCGCTCGGAACGCTTTTCTTGGGGGGTTTTTGTAGGGATTAGATCGGCTGGAGTATTGCTGTCAGATGGCTCGTTGCGGTGCGGAATGCCTCGGAGGGTGATTAAAAGACCGGCAATTCCCAAAAGAGAGGCGGTCATGGCTGGAATAAATCCGCCCGTGGAAAAAACAAAAAATATGAGCGAGGCGGCAAACAGCAAGAGCATGCCGCTTGCCAAGCTCATAGAGCGGCGGAAAACATCTGCATTGTCTCTGGCTCGCCAGCTCAACATTACAAAGGTGGTGATAAAAATCACTGAACTCACGGCGGCCGCCAGCCCAGTCATGATAGCGAGCCATCCTGGTATATCCGCATGCCAGTAAATATATGGCGCGACTTCTGAAACAATGTGAGAGTGCGGGTTAAGAACGCGACCCAAAATATAAACCAGCGCCGTTGTCGCCAGGCCGATTGATACAATCATTCCGGCGCCGCGCCGGTTTAAGGCCAGAAACGCTATTTGGACGGCGATAATGGAGCCCACATACACGAGCACATCTCCCAGGGACTGAAGAATCATGATGAGGTAAAGATCAGACACCACCAGGCCCGGGGTGGCATAGAGCAGCCACATAATTGCTATGCATGTATAAAAAGCAATAAAATATCTTACCCCTTCGCTTCGCTGTCCCGAAGGCATACTTTTTTTGTATCTAGCATAAAGGCGCGCGGCCAGCAGGGCCGAGATAATTCCATTGGTCAGGTTGGCGATAGCGATAATGGGAATCATGTGAGTGGGTACAAGGGCAATGGTATTATATCATTGTTTTTTATTGTTGTGCCAATTTTGGCCCAGAGAATTATTCGTAAACAGCAGTTTGTGTGGTATGATTTGGGTACTGTGAAAAAATTGCGCAATACCTATCTTTTCATGCGCCATGCCGAAGCAGGTGTTAATCGTCTTAATATTGTTTGCAGTGATTCAAAAAAATATCCGCTAACTGCTGGCGGGCGCCGGGTCGCCAAGCGAGCCGGGCGACTGCTCAGGCAAAAATGTCCGCCGCAAGTTATCTATACTTCGCCAGTAAGGCGCGCCATGGCCACCGCGCGGATAGTTGGCCGCTTTAGCCAGGCACCGGTTAAGGCGGTCAAAGAATTTCGTGAGTTGTATTTTGGGAGTTATGAGAATAAATCAGTCGTTGATTACCACGCCTCCCGGCCGAGGCCTTTTGAGCGTTTTGTAAAATCAATTGGCGAGGCCGAAACACTCAACCACGCCAAGCGCCGCATGGCCGCTGGTTTTAAAAAGATTGAACACCGGCATCGAGGGCGAATTATTCTTATTGTTTCCCACGGCGATCCTTTGTGGATGCTTGAATCTTGGCTCTTAAAACTTTCCCTCGGGGCCGCTCTTAAGTTTGGTGAAAAAGTTTATTTAGAAACAGGAGAAGTTCACAGGGTATATGAGCAGGGCGGTCGTTTTGAGTTCAAAAGTTTGTACCGGCCGCCGGTTGGCCGGGGTCATCAGTTGATATAAAAACTCTCTACCTTGTATACTATATTGTATGACACCAGCAACAAGCGCCCCCAAATCATCCAAGGCCTGGGTGGTTTCCGTAAACATGGGCTATGGTCACGAGCGCGCGGCTTACGCGCTTCGTGATATAGCTTACGACCAAGTGATTACCGCCAATAATTATCAGGGCATACCACCTGCCGACCGGGAGCTTTGGAATGAGAGCCGGTCTTTTTACGAAAAAATATCGCGCATGAGCGTAGTGCCCTTCGTGGGGCGCTACTTATTTGAGTTTTATGATCGCTTTCAGGAAATCCGCCCCTTTTACCCTAGGCGTGATCTTTCTGCCCCCAATGTTCAGGTGCGCGAGCTCACCTATATTATTAAGCGAAAAAAGTTAGCCAAGCATTTAATTGATAAATTGAGGGGGAAGCCCCTGCCCCTGGTCACCACTTTTTTTCTTTCCGCCTTTGCGGCAGAAATTTTTGAATACCCCGGAGAAATTTATTGCGTTATTTGCGATGCCGATATCAGCCGCACTTGGGTGCCGCTTGATCCTAAGCGCAGTCCCATAAAATATTTTGCTCCCAACGGCCGCGTGGTTGAACGGCTAAAGCTTTACGGCGTGCCCGCGGAAAATATTTATCTAACCGGCTTCCCATTGCCGAAAGAGCTCATCGGCGGTGAGCGCGGATCGGTGGTTAAAACCAATCTAATACGCCGGCTTAACAATCTTGATCCAATGGGCATTTTTCGCGGTAAATACGATCGCACTCTTCATCAGTATCTTGGGCGGCACTGGCATCCGCACTCGAAAATTCCCCGCCGGAATTCCGGTCGACCCGCTCTTACTTTGACTTTTTCTATTGGCGGCGCCGGTTCACAGCGCGAGCTGGGAGAAGAAGTGCTTACCAGCCTAAGGAGCCATCTTGTGGAGGGGCGTCTTCGCTTAAATCTAGTGGCCGGCACGCACCGCGAGATTCGTAAATCTTATCTTAAGCTGATTCGTTCGCTCAACTTAGGGCAGGCCATGGGGAGGAATCTCAATGTCGTTTACTATGAAACCAGGGAAGATTATTTTAAAGGATTTTCCAAACTGTTAAGCCAAACCGACATACTCTGGACCAAGCCATCGGAACTTTCTTTTTATGCCGGACTTGGCCTGCCGATTATTATGGCGCCGCCCATTGGCTCGCAGGAAGAATTCAACGCCTTGTGGCTTCGAACCGTGGGCGGCGGCATTCCGCAAAATGACCCGCGCCATACAGCCGAGTGGCTGTTTGACTGGTGGCAGAGCGGCGGGCTTGCCCGCATGGCCTGGAGCGGGTTTGTGGAAGCGCCCACGCACGGCACCTACCGCATTGAGAGTATTATCACCGGGCGCAAATACAATTTGGCGCGCCTGCCTTTAATTGTTTAGAAATATTTTATGCCAGCGATGTTGGGCGAGCGATTACGTTCGGTTGTCAAGTTTTTAAGAGAGCAAATCTGGATAATTTTAATTTTGATAGTGCTCTTGATTAACGCCTACATTGTGTATGGGCTTTTTTTGGCTCCGCCTCCGCCTCCGCCCGCCCTGCCACCCGCGTTAGAGGTTAAAAAGGAAGGTGCGCTAGAAGGCATGGCTACCTCGCCCTTGAACGGCGCTTATGTGCCAGAGGCCGATTTTAGCCGCCGCACTATTGCCGTGATGGTTGATAATTTTGCCGCGGCCCGGCCCTCAACCGGCCTCAATAAAGCAAGTATTGTTTGGGAGGTGTTGGTGGAGGGCGGGGTCACGCGTTTTTTGGCGATTTATCAGGCGACAGGCGACGTGACAATCGGGCCGGTGCGCTCGGCCAGAGATTATTTTTTGCCGTGGGTTAAAGAAGTTGGCGCTATTTACGCTCACTCGGGCGGCTCGCTCGCGGCTCTCCGGGCTATCAAAGCCGATAGTTCAATTGATGATGCTAATGAATTTAGCAATGGCCGCGCCTATTATCGCTCTAGCGGCCTAGCGCCGTACAATTTGTACACGACGACTAGCCGGCTGGAAAAGTTAAGGGCGGACAATGGCTGGGGCGCTGAATCTTTGGCAACACCATGGCCGGCAGATGACGAGCCATTGCCAGATGGCGAGGCGGCCGCCAAGGTAACCATTAATTTTGCTTCGGTGCCGGCTTATCGCGTCCAGTGGCGCTACGACGAAGAGAAAGACATTTATTTGCGCTCACAGGGCGGCGTAGTGGCCGC
>MGEP01000024.1:4880-7313 GCA_001791425.1 Candidatus Uhrbacteria bacterium RIFCSPLOWO2_02_FULL_48_12 | reverse complement strand
CGCCCGCGCCGGCGGACGCTGTGGTGGTAGAAGCCGTGGGTAGCGGCGAGGCCTGGCTCGCGCGCAACGGACGAATTATCAAAGGGCGCTGGGAAAAGCCGACCGTGCTTTCGCGCACAATATTTTTAGGGCCGGACAAAAAACCGTATTCTATTGCCCGCGGGTCAGTGTGGATTGAGGTAGTGCCCAAAGAGATGATGAGGAAAGCAAAGTATGAATAGTATATAGTATTTGGTATACAGTATTCAGTATATAGCGCGGCGTGCGCTGGAAATAAAACGAGCCGACAGGGTTGATTGTCGGCTCGCGGCGGCTCGTTCTTGCCTTTGGCTTTTGCTTCGCCCTCAAGGTTTCAGGCGAGAAGCAATGACATCTGCAACCTTAGAGATGTAGAGGTGCAGGGCAAACGCTCCCGAGGATACTGGGAAAATAAGCCAGAAAGGCAAACGCAGTGCGCTCCCGACCCCGATCACAACCGCCATGGCGCAAACACATATAAATATGGCCAAACCAAACAAGTACCCCCATTCTTCGCTTGTCATTGCGTCGTTCCCTCCTTTGTTTTGAGTGGCGGTGCTTTTCGCTATTACCTTTCATTCCATCACCGTCATTGGCGCTTGTCAATGACCATATTGTTTCTTATACTGAAGGCAGGATATGATAGCCAAAGCTTTTAAAAACAATTCAGCCGCTAAGCCAATTTCTGTTTCCGTGCCCATTCCAGATGAGGCCGAGGCGGTTTGGGAATTAGGATCACCGGCGGTCCATGGCGGCTCGTCTGGGGCTTGGGCCACGCCCGAAGGCGAGCTCGCCATTGATGTTTATGTGACGCCGTCAGCCGTGGTGGTGCGTTCGGCCATGGCCGGAGTGAAGCCGGAGAATATCAGCATCTCTTTGCATAATGATTTTTTAACCATTCGCGGAGAGCGCTTGGAAGAAGACACAGTAGAAGCCGATCGCTATATTGTGCAGGAGTGTTATTGGGGGTCGTTTTCCCGTTCGGTTATTTTGCCGGTGTCGGTGGAAGCGCGCGGGGCTGAAGCAGTCATAAAAAACGGTATCCTGAAAATTGTTTTGCCCCGAGTTTCTCCTTCAATGGTTTCGGTTCGTCTGGACAGCGCATCTTATGAATGAGGAGAGAAAGAATATTTTGGAGGCGACCGTGGATCGCTGGGAAGGAGATTTTGCGGTGTTGCGCACGGCCGACGGGCAAGAGCTGATTTGGCCCGGAGACCGCCTGCCGGCTGGAGTCGCTGAGGGAGAGGTGGTGCATTTAGTTTTGCTGACTGACCAAGGGGCCACCGATGAGCGGCGCCACTTGGCTAAAAATATTCTGAACGAAATTTTTGACACAAGCACCAGCGCCGAGAAATAAAAAAATTATGTCGCGATCATTTTTTGTTCCAACGTTTAGCTGGCTGGCGGCGGCCGTTTTAGTCATAGCGGCCTTTTTTGTATGGATGTTGTGGTTCACGGCTCCTCCGGCCGAAGGATATATCGCCAGCGGTGTTTTTGTCGGTCAAATTTCTTTGGGCGGGTTAACCGTGGCTGAAGCCGGGCAGGTTTTGCAGAAACGTCTTGATGAAATTGATTCACAGGGTTGGACTTTTGATTATGGCGGCAAAAGCATAATCATTAAGCCGGTGGGCTCTCCCACCGATGATCCGGACGTGGCTCCGGTCTTGGCCGATGTTGATGTGGCCGCCACTATTCAGAAAGCTTACGCCGCCGGACGAGTTTGGAAGTTAAGTTTCAAGAAGCCATCAATAACTGTGCCGGCTGTTGTGAATGTTCACGAGGACGAAATTTTTGAGGCCTTGAGGGAAAATTTTCCTGATTTAGAGAAACCAGCCGTTGGTCCGACTTTTGCGCTTAACAAGGATAACAACGAACTCATGGCCGTGCCCGAAGCAACGGGCTGGCATCTCAATCAAAAATCAGCGATCTCGGATTTGCGCAATTCTCTTGAACGCTTGGAAGTTCCCCATTTATCCTTATCGGTGGTAAACGAAAAGCCGGCAGCCGCCTTTGAAGAGGCGGCGCGGCTTCTGCCCCAGGCGCAAAATGTTTTAACTAAACCCCCCCTAAATTTAAAATATGATGACAGGAATTGGGAGATCAAAGGCGATGAACTTCTGCCGTATCTTACGGTAGAAAAAAATAGCGAGCAGTTGTCTTTAGCACTGCGCCATGAATTTAAAAGCGCGATTTTAGAACCAGCGGCCAGAGAAATCAACCGCCCTCTCTCGGCCGGACGCTTTAAGATGGAAAACGGGCGGGTTGTTCTTTGGCAGCCGCCGCTGGACGGGCGAGAGTTAGACGCGGAAGAAACAATGGCGCGTTTGAATAGCGCCCTCAATACAGAAGCCAACGAGGTTGAGCTGGCTGTAAAAATTGAGCCAGCGCCAGCGCTTGATGGCGAGGGGCGGGATT
>MGEP01000024.1:0-4866 GCA_001791425.1 Candidatus Uhrbacteria bacterium RIFCSPLOWO2_02_FULL_48_12 | reverse complement strand
AAAAACCGCCGTCACAATATAAAGGTCGGCGCCGATACACTAAATGGCATTCTTATTCCGCCGGGCGAAGAGTTTTCTTTATTGAAAGCGCTCGGCACGATTGACGCCTCAACCGGATATCTGCCCGAATTAGTTATCAAAGGGGATCGGACGATTCCGGAATTTGGCGGCGGGCTTTGCCAGATTGGCACCACGACATTTCGGGCCGCTCTGGCCTCGGGCCTTCCTATTTTAGAGCGCCAAAACCATTCTTATCGCGTGCGCTATTATGAACCAGCCGGCACTGACGCCACCATCTACGGTCCCAAGCCGGATTTTCGTTTTTTGAACGACACGGGAAAGAGTATTCTTATTCAGACCAAGATTCAGGGCGATGATCTCATTTTTGAATTTTGGGGGACAAAAGACGGACGGCAAATTTCTCAGACCACGCCCAGGATATATAATATAGTAAAGCCGCCGCCCAAAAAGATTATTCCCACCACTGATTTGCCGGTGGGCGAAGAAAAATGCACAGAAAAAGCGCATAGCGGGGCCGATACGGATTTTACCTACACGGTGATTTATCCTGACGGCAACAAAAAAGAAACGGTGTTTAAGAGTCATTACCGGGCGTGGCAGGAAGTGTGTTTGCTGGGAGTGAAAGAACTGCCCGCGCCAGAGGGCGGCGGCGGGGAGGCGCCGTCCGAGAATAACAACAGCGCCGCGCCCGGAGGAGACTCCCCGGCCGCGGTAACGCCTTGAGCCGTACCTTGAGCTGCGAGGTGAACAAAAAATGAATGTCAATGTCAGAGTCTGCATCCAAGAAATTTTTTGCGAGAAAGTATCGAGTGGGGGCACCAGATTCTCCTCGCAAAAAATCCCATGCTTGTCGTGGATGCAGGCCCTGACATTCACCCAGTTACTCCAGAAGAATGAAGATGTAATATTTTGGTTGGGGGAACGGCAACTTTTAGAAAGTACTTTCTGGATAGTCCCGTTATTGTAATGGGATAGTAACGGGGTAAGCAAAACAAGCCAATTTAGCATAGAACATCTCCCTTGTCAAGGGCTTGTACAGTTAAAGCAAAAGTTAAAATGCAAAATGCAAAATTTCAATTCAAAATTTAAAAGCGTCGGTCGCTTGAACTTTTAAGTTTTGTCTTGCACTTTTGACTTTTTCCGCCCTAGGCGGACCTCAGCCCAAGGATGATGATCCTCGGGCTCAATCCTTGGGCCGGGACCTTTGCCTTTTGAATTCTATTATTGTGTCTCAAACCATAGCCATTGCCAGAAACACCATTATCCAGACCGCGGGCAAAATTATTTCCATTGCCCTGGGCTGGGTAATTCTTCTTATTTTGACGAACTATTTGGGGGCCGCCGGATTTGGCTCATACACGATCATGTCTGCTTACTTGCAGTTTTTTGCCGTGGCCGCGGATTTGGGATTTGTGCTCGTGAGCGCCCAGCTCTTGGCCGAGCGGCCGGACGATAAAGACAAAGTGTTTGCAAATTTGCTGACCTTTCGTTTGGTAACTGCTCTTGTTCTTTTTTTGGCGCCATTTGGCATTTGGCTTTTTCCGTATTCGCTTTTGATAAAGCAGGGGGTTGTTATCCTCACAATTTCTTTTTTCGTGATTGCCCTTTTGCAGGTTTTTACCGGTCTATTTCAAAAAGAACTCTCCATGGGTCGGGCGCTCACGGGCGAGCTCTTGGGCCGCGTCGTGCTTTTGGTCGCGGTGTCAATCACTTTATTTGCCGGGCGCGGTTTGCTGTTTGTGGTTTGGGGAGTGGTCTTTGGCAGTTTGGCTAATTTACTGTTGGCGGCCCTGCTCGCGCGCCGGTTTGTTAAAATTTCATTGGCTTGGGATAAAGCGATTTGGCTGGCCATCTGGCAGAGGTCTTGGCCCATTGCCTTGGGCATTGTTTTTAATTTGGTTTATCTGAAAGCCGACACCCTGATTCTTTCTCTCACGCGCTCGGAGGCCGAAGTTGGCATTTATGGCGCCACCTACCGAGTGTTTGAAGTGCTCATCACCTTTCCTACCATGTTTGCCGGACTTTTACTGCCGATTTTAGCCGCGGCTTGGGCGCGGCAGGACTTAGCCGTCTTTCGCCAAACACTGCAAAGGTCGCTGGATGTGGTTATTTATTTGGCCTGGCCGCTGGTGGTTGGCGTGGCTTTTACTGCTCCACGCCTCTCCGCTCTCTTTGGCCCGGAATTTCGCTCGGCCGGAACAATTCTTTTTATGGTCGTGGTGGCGACCAGTATAGTTTTTGTGGGGACATTTTTGGGCCACGTGATAGTCGCCATTGGCCGTCAGCGCTCAATGATTTGGGCTTATGCCCTCACGGCTTGCATCAGTCTGATTGGCTATCTTATTTTTATTCCCGCCTACGGCGCGTACGGCGCCGCAGGAATGACCATTATGGCTGAATTTATAATGGCGGCATTGGGGTACATTATGCTTGGCCATTTTATTGGCGAGCGGCCATCTTTAAATAAATTTGGAACGGCCATTGTGGCCACTGTGCCGATGGCGGCTTTTCTTTGGATTTTTTCCTCTTGGCCCTTAGTTATTTTAATTTTTGGTTCTATGATTATTTATTTGATTATGCTGTATTGGCTTGGCGCTCTGACGCGTGAATTTGTAGTCCAGCTCTTGATTGATAAAAAAATATGATTATATTTTTGCAACACTGCCGCATGGAGTTCCTGTAATCTCTATTTGGGTTGGTGGTTCATTGTGCGGGGCAAGGCGTTAACAAGAGATAAGAAGTCCGTTCCCCACACGTAAAGCCGGATACCTTGGCATCTTCGGCCCGGCATGCTATAAATCCCTGTTGATCCTTAACAAGTACATAAGGATATGAGGTGAGCCCTCCATCGCTGAAGCTATGGAGGACAAGCATTGTGAAAGAAATGTTTACCCTTCAAAGTCTTGGTGTAGGAGTGCTCGTCTCATCGACAAACAAGGCATAAGAGACAAGCCGTTAGCCTGGGCGGTTCAGGCGGTTCGCAAACCAAAGAAGGAGGTGTGTGATGGGAACGTCACATGCAGTTGCTTCGGCTTCGGAAGTTCCGACACCCAAGCAGATGAGTGAGTTTTGGCGCCAGGTAACCTGCGGCCGCATTACCAAGCGAAAGCTCCAAGCTTTCCTGCGGGACGGCAAGACTCCAAACAACGAGGAGTTAGCCCGTCAGATTCTCGGCGACGACATCGTCTTCCCGGAAGACATCGCAGCAGCCGGTGGCCTGTTCTACGCTGATGAGCAGCTCCAGCGCTTCATCGACACGATTCCGTCGGAAGAGGCGCTCCGGGAACTCAAGGCGAACAACTTCGCTCTCGTGGCCGGTCCGTCTAAGCCGATGAGTTTGCTCGAAGTGCGTGATGCAGATTCCGGCCCGTTCTACACCAAGACCGAGGGCTGGTACTCAAACGTCAACGAAAAGTTCGCCATGAACGACAGGGCCCCAACCGAATGGCTCGCCATTCGCAAGGAGCCTGTGCTGAACTCGACGAACCGTAGATGGAACGAGCAACTCGGTCTCATTTCGGTCAACGAGCGCGTTCCGAACGCCGGAGAGATGAGCTGGTTCATCACGACATATTTCAAGGTTCGTGGTGTGCGGCTCTTCGCGTCCGTCTACGCCCGTACTTCATCGGTCGATTCGAGCGGCGTCCGGGTCTGCGTCGGCGGCTTCGGTGCGGATGGCCTCTGCGTCAGCAGCGGCTGGGGCGACGGCCGCGGCTCCGGCCTGGGCGTGGCCTCGGCTCGGAAGTTCAACTGATTCCTTGGATCTTGAGGACTTGATCCTCTTGATCACCTTGACCCTTCGGCGCAAATTTTTTTCATTGCGCCGGGGGTCATTTTCTTTTTATAAAAATACTGATATACTTTTTACATCTTGCTCATGCGGGCGCGGCTATGGCTTCGCCTCGCGGGATACTCGCCTTGCGATGTCGCCGGAATACCGTCGGTTCAAGGATCGCGGTAGTGCGCGATGAAGGACGAGAGATTGAACTTCTTACTTGCTTCTTGTGGAGGTGTGCTGGTACAGAGCCAGGGTTAGTGAATCAAGTTTGGAGATCTTTCTTGGTCGGCCTGTTTTAGCCGCGGCGAGAGTAAGGTTGAATGTTTTTACTAGATGCGTGACTTGATGTTTGAGTTGTTCATAGATCGCTAACTTCACAACTGTTGTCTTAAGTCATGACTCAAACAAAAACCCCTTTATCAGGGGTGCATTTATTATACCATATTCTCAAAGTGGCCATGGCGCGAAAGTGGGGTTTCGTAATTCAGAGCTTCGAGGCAGGAATGTTTGGGCTGGTACTGAGCAGGGTTGAGGACGACGGGACGGTGAGCGCGCGCGCAGAGTATCAAGATGTACCCGTGCTTGCAGGGTCGCGGGGTTCCCTCGTGTTGGAGCCGAATGTTACTCAGCCGGCGCTGCTGCTTGATATCGAGGGCGATGGCCTTGCCGAGTTCAGTGTGTCGGCGAATGTACCGCCTCAACCGGAAGCTTTCGTTAGCGTATTGGTGCGCGCTGTGAGGTCGCTCTCACTACCCCGGGGTATCGAGCGGAGTTTCCTAGCGAAGCTTGGGGCAGCAGCGCGTTCCCTGGATCGCGGTGACAGGAATGCGGCGCGCGGGCAATTGGGTGCATTCGTCAATGAAGTTAGCGCGCAGGAGGGTAAGGCCCTCGCGGAGACGGAGAAGGGTCTTTTGACTCGCCTGGCGGAAGGGGCACTTGCTGTTCTTGGTTAGGAATGCGCCTTGGTTTCCGACGAGAGAGTACTCGTCGGACGATGGCGTGGTTCAGCGCACTAACGATTACGGTGTAGAAAAAAAGCCCCGCGATGGTCCCGGGTATGGTGGGGA
>MGEP01000023.1:4887-11681 GCA_001791425.1 Candidatus Uhrbacteria bacterium RIFCSPLOWO2_02_FULL_48_12 | reverse complement strand
GAAGAAATAATTTTTACCGGTAGCGGCACGATGAGCGATAATCTGGCGATTTTGGGAATTGCGCGGGCCAATAAAGCCAAAGGCAAACACCTCATCACTACCGCCATTGAACATCACGCGGTCTTGAAACCATTTGAATATTTGCGCGACAAAGAGGGCTTTGAAATTACCGTGTTGCCAGTTGATGGTGATGGCCTCATTCGTTTGGATGATTTAGAAAAAGC
Source organism: Candidatus Uhrbacteria bacterium RIFCSPLOWO2_02_FULL_48_12 (assembly GCA_001791425.1). GTDB lineage: Bacteria > Patescibacteriota > Patescibacteriia > GWA2-46-9 > GWA2-46-9 > GWA2-46-9. Next base: position 11,457 of record MGEP01000023.1, on the reverse strand, counting down.
CGTTCGACCAGAGACGATTTTGATTTCCGTCATGTATGCGAATAACGAAATAGGTACGATTCAACCGATTGCCGAGATCGGTCATCTCGTGAGACGTCTGAACAAGATTCGGGCGCCTCACGAGCTTGCTCGTATCTATTTTCACACTGACGCTTGTCAGGCCGCCGGAGCGCTGTCGTTAGACGTGAAAGCGATGGGCGTTGATCTTTTAACCTTGAATGGCAGTAAAATTTATGGGCCAAAAGGTATGGGCATTCTCTATGCCGCTCGCGGCGTGGAGCTTCAGCCATTGATTTTAGGAGGTGGTCAGGAGAAAGGGCTTGTGTCGGGAACGGAAAACGTCGCTGGCATTGTTGGTCTGGCCGCGGCCCTCGGGCTGGTCCATAAAAATCGTGAAGCTGAAAATCAGCGGTTGACTGCTCTTCGCGATAAACTTATCGCTGGTATTCTGGAACGTATTCCCAAAAGCCGTTTGAATGGTCATCCCACAAAGCGCTTGCCGAACAACGTCAATGTGACAATTCTTGACGTAGAAGGTGAGGCCATGCTCCTTTATCTTAATGAATATGGAATATATGCCGCCACTGGTTCGGCCTGCGATTCAGCCACCCTTGATCCATCGCACGTGATTCTGGCACTCGGTCTGCCTTACGAATTCGCGCACGGCAGTATGCGCTTTACGCTCGGCCGCCGCACCACAAGCGAAGACATTGATTATGTTTTGGAAATTCTGCCGCCCATAGTTGAGACCCTGCGCGAGGCCTCGCCAGTTAAGTTAGAGATGGATCCCGCGCTAAATCAGCACGCTAAGATTCTCCAGCATGCCCCCGCTCTTAATGTGAAGTCGTCTGTAGCCACCATACCATCAGGTTAAAAATACTAATGTCTAAATCTAAATGTCAAATCAAGCCCTAAATCCAAATGTCAAAATTTTAGCATTCCGTCATTTGGACATTCACTTGATATTTTCCACCATAGGCGGATCGGCCTTGGGCCGAGAGCTTAGTCATTTGACATTATAAGTATGGTAAAAGGTACTTCTACAATCAAAAGAACTGAATCCGGTACTGCCGACGTGCGTGATCGCGACGGTCAGGGCTGGGTTTACAGTGCCACGGTCAAAGAACATTTTTTTAATCCTCGTAATTTGATGCTGGAAGATATTGACGAAAGCCAGTACAATGCCATTGGCCGCGTGGGCTCGCCGGCCTGCGGGGATGAGATGAAAATGTGGCTCAAGGTTGACGAGCTATTGGATACGATAAAAGAATGCAAATGGCGCACCTTTGGCTGTGGTTCAGCCATTGCCGCAACCTCCATGCTTTCGGTAATGGTCACTGAAAAAGGCGGTATGCAGACCGGTGCGGCGTTAAAAATAACACCGCGGGATATTATGGAGCGTTTGGACGGACTGCCAAATCGCAAAATTCATTGTTCGGTATTGGGCGACAAAGCTCTTCGCTCGGCGCTCAATAATTATTTTCGCGCCAGCGGTCAGTTTGATCGCATTATTGTTGAGGGTGCGCGGATCATTGATTCGCAGACTAACGTGACTGACCGCGATATTGAGGAGGCGGTTTTGGATGGCGCAGATACGTTGGAAAAAGTTCAGCAGAAAACAAAGGTCGGCGTCGGCAACCCTGACGTGGTCGCTGAAGTGGAACAGCTAATAAGGTTTTATAAAGAGAAATACTATAGTTGAATTCCTAAATCCAAAATCCTAATGTCTAAACAAATTCTAAGCACGAAATTCTGTCCCTACGGGACATCTCCCGCAGGGAGACAATGTTCCAAACCGTTGATATTTGTTATTTATCAACCCAAGGCCGACCCGCCTTGGGCGGGAATATTGTGATTTGTTTAGAGATTAGAGTTTAGAAATTAGATATTTAATCTATAAATATATGAAGTACGAACCAAAACCACTACCATTTAAGAAAGCTCTGATTGGAATTTCAGAGAAGACGATGGCCATTCATCATGACAAGCTCTATCAGGGCTATGTCAACAAGATGCAGGAAATAGCCGAGAAACTTACCGCGTTTGAGAAGGGGGAAGGGCTCGACACGGCTAACCAGACTTACTCGGCACTACGCGCCCTCAAAGATGGTGAGACGTTTGCCGTGAACGGCGTTTACCTGCACGAGTATTATTTCAATATTTTGGGCGGTGGGGGAAAGCCGTCTGGCGCCTTGGCTGACGCGCTCGCAGAAAAATATGGCCCACTTGATAATTTTCTGAATTATTTTAAGGCCTGCGGCATAGCCGCCCGCGGCTGGGCAGTTTTATGCTGGGACACGCACGGGGCCGACCTCCAAATATACACGGGCGACGCGCACAATCAAGGGGGCGTGTGGGGCGCCATTCCTATCATTGTCTTAGACGTTTATGAGCACGCTTACTTCATTGATTACGGTTCTGACCGCGCCAAATACATTGATGATTATTTCCAGAATTTAAATTGGGACGCCGCCAACGCTGTCTATGCAATGGCCCGTCAAATCAAACGAACAGTCTAACCCTATATTCTAAATTCAATATTCTATATTCTTCAACTTTATGCTTCATCTCAACAAACCAGCTCCGGATTTCCGGAACGTCGTCGCCTATCATAAGGGCGAGTTTACCAAAGTCAGCTTGTCTGATTACAAAGGCCAGTGGCTTGTCTTATTCTTTTATCCGCGCGACTTCACCTTTGTTTGCCCTACGGAAATTCGCGGCTTTGCTAAACACGAGAGCGAATTCAAGGCGCTCAATTGCGCAATTCTCGCCGCCTCCACTGATTCTGAGTGGTCGCACAAGGCGTGGTTTGAGCGCGACCTTGCCGATGTGGCCTATCCAATCTTGGCCGATACCGCTCACCATATTTCTCGAGACTACGGCGTGTTGAATGAAGATAATGGCGAAGCGGATCGTGGTCTCTTTATCATTGACCCTGATGGCATCGTGCGCTATATTGTGGTCTCTGATGGTTCTGTAGGTCGTTCGGTCAAAGAAACCCTGCGGGTGTTGAAAGCCATTCAGACCGGCGAACGTTGTCCATTGGACTGGGAAGTAGGGCAAAAGACTCTGGGCAAAGCGTAATAAGCCCTTAGCTTGTAGCTGATTAGCTTTTTAGGGTGTGAAGCTCCACGACCTTCCCCCGCCCCGTCCCCCGCCCCGCCGCGGCGGGGTGCGTTGGGTAAATTTTCTGTAATAAATTAAAGAAGTTAACAAATTAATTCCTAATTCCTAAATATAGTCATTTCCCAACTTGCTCTAGACAGGCAAGGAGATTTTCTTTATACTGGTCTTACTTAATGTATCGGGGAGTAGAGCAGTCTGGCAGCTCGCGAGGCCCATAACCTCGAGGTCGTGGGTTCAAATCCCACCTCCCCAACCAAAAAATCTCGACCCCATTTCGGGGTGGAGATTTTTTGTATTGTGTGGGAGGTGGGATTTGAACCCCAAAGGGGGTCGGGGAAAAGTATTTTCCCCGTGGCGGAAATATTAAAACCGAAGGGTTTTAAGGAGCGTAGTGACGGGTTCTATAAGCGAAGCATCCCACCTCTCCAAAAAAGTCCCTGGCCGCCCAAACGGGCGGGCGGGGATTTTTAGTTTGTGGCTTTGACATTTATAATTTAAAGGAGTAGAACAGGGGATAGGAGGTGAAACCGAACCTTGAGAATTTCATAAGGAAAAGAGGCCAACAAGTCAAAGTAACCCAAAAACGTAAGGAGGAACACAAATGGGAACACAACAGAAGAAGTCTTGGCTTTGTCACTCCAGATTTCATTCTTTTCTCGCGCTCATGGCAGTTATTCTGCTCACAACAACCACGGCGCAGGCGTCACGCATCAATGTTTGCAAGGGTCGCGTTTATATTGTACCGAGCAAGCGCGAGGTATGCCGAGCCGCTGCGACCTCAGTTACTGTGGCTCCGGGACTTCGGGTCATCGACGCTAATGGTGAAACCGTTGGTTACGCCGATTCGCTTGTAGGAATGCAGCTCAGGGGCTATGTTTTCAACCCAATGTTGAATGCCTTTGTCGGTGTCGACATTCGCGACGGTGCCCATATTTATCCGAGTGCCGGGGGTAGACTTCTTTTCACCACTCCAGACTGCACTGGCCAGCCCTATGTAAGTGGAGGTAATGAAAACCCGTGGGTGCTTTACAATGTTGGGGGGCTCTCCTATACCGCCGTAGGCCGCAATAACCCTGTTTGGATCTCGCCTCAAAGTTTGAAAGACCCCGACGAGTGTATGCCCTACCCTACTGATACAGCAGGGGCGGAACGGGTTCAGCCTGTCATGCAAATAGAATTGCCGTCGTTTGTCCCCCCATTCTCACTGGCAATACAGTGATTTGGGAATAGCGGTGTGAAACGCACGCCAACAGCCCGTGAGGTATTCATCACGGGCTGTTTTCTTTCACAAAGTCTCGCCTCTATCTCTTGCTGGTATGAACCCAAAATTAGTAACTTGAGTTTCAGGTATAAGGATGAAGAAAGGAATTAGATCTATATGCTCAAAGGTAACACCAGTGTCATTAAGGACGACAAATAGTAAATTAACTTGTCCTTTGAACATATAAAATATTTTTTAATGTACCCATTCATCTCCTCCCAGTGCCGCCAAGGTATTGGCAGCTGGTTGCCAGCGAAGCAATGAAACCAATAAACTAAATCTGACCTTGTGCACCAAGAGTGCTACTCTCACAAAAAACTCCCAACACGGGAGTTTTTTGTCTCTAAACAATAGTCCCACTTCGCCAATGCTATGCAGGATACTAATGAGTAGCGAGGTGGGGTAAGTTTGGGATATCGAAAACATAGTGCGCGGAAAACCCTCATAAAATAAGGGGTATCTGGTTTTCTATGTTAACATATGTTAATATACAGATATGAAAACAGATTTTGTGTCCACATCAGAAGCCGCAAAAATACTAGGTATAAGCAGGGTAGCGGTCTTTAATAAGATAAAATCAGGCAAGATTGAAGCCATAAAGGTTGGGCGGAATTTCGTGATAAGAAAAGGCGATGTGCTTAAGGCGGCAGGCGAGTTGCTCACGAGTGGACAAAAGAGGGGGATAGATAAAGCCATTGAAAGAGCGGCGACGCAATACGGTGAGGTTTTTAAGCGACTTGGCAAAGAATGAGAACCAAATCGGTATCGGTTATCGAAGTGTGAATACACCGCCCATCGTTTAGCGGTCAAGTTTATGACTTGGAATGAACCGATACCCTCTTTCGGTTCTCGTTTCCCAAATGTTCTGGAAAGTTGCCTCAAAGTTCCATTTCAAACTTATGCGAGAAAAAATTTATACCGACGCCTCACTGGAAAAACGGCTATTCTGTTTTATTTGATGGTTAAAAACCATCCCTTTCAGAACGGCAACAAAAGGATAGCCGTTATGACGTTGCTTTTCTTTTTATACAAAAATGGAAAGTGGCTAAAGATTGATAATGAGCAACTTTATCGTGTCGCCGTGGGCGTTGCCGAAAGCAAGTCCAAATCAAAAGATAGCATTATTCGTTGGCTGGAAAAAACAATCTCACGGCACTTAATTAACTATCCGTCGTAGGTTGAAACAGATAGTGAGTAGCAGGGTGGGGTAAGTTTATGCATTGGCGCATTCTCTCAAATCTGGTATGTAAATACACTCATTCTGCCTCTCAAAAATATTTCTAATTCGCCAGTGGGCGGATTCACTGTGTCAACCAAACAGGGCGCAGTACTAGAGCAGAAACATTGATTCATTGTGTTAGAAAAAGACGAAAGCTGGGCGGCGTCCGGCGTCCAGCTTTCAATTGTCCTCCCCCTCGTTTCTCACTCGAGGCCGAGAATAGCATCTTTATTCGCGTGGGTGCGCATGATCGCCTCGCGGTAAGTGAGCTTTTTGCCTCCCACGCTCAAGGACACCATCCTGGTATTCCAACCCTTTTTCCTTTCGTCGCGCAGAAGGTTGTTGAGAGCACAGATTGCCGCTTTCAGGTTTGGCGCGACGATGTGATCATTTACCCGTTCGCACGGTACTTTTTTTGCCCCCAGCAAGAAGAGCAGGAGCTTCGTCCATGTTGCGTGTGGGCGAAAAATCTTTTCGTAGGAATACGGGTAGATACGAGCGTTGTCTATTTCTGCCATGGTAACCTCCTTTACGGCAGTATTTGACCACACCATACCACAATGAGTCTTAGTGTCAATGTCTATTTGTGTCATAGTCTATTTGCGTCATAGTTAGTCGCGCATATTTTTAGAATCCACCATACTAGTATACTAGTATGGTGGTATAAGGAATTAAGGAGAAAGACAGAGTTAAAAAACTTGTTTTAGCGTTGCGCTAACGAACGTAATTTACCCAACGCACCCCGCCGCGGCGGGGTGCGGGGTTTCCCGTCCGCCCCAGGAGGACGCTCCATCCCCAATCTCTGTGGAGGCCATCCCGCCCCGCCGCGGCGGGATAAAGTCGTGGAGCTTCACAAAAAGTAGAATTGTGTCTTCAGGGATTATTCTCCTTCGCCGAATACCCCCGCCGCGGCGGGGTCTCGCCGCCGGGATGAAGGCGAAAGGAGAACCCTGCGAAGCCTTGG
>MGEP01000023.1:2237-4873 GCA_001791425.1 Candidatus Uhrbacteria bacterium RIFCSPLOWO2_02_FULL_48_12 | reverse complement strand
ACAGAGAGATACCCCGCCCCGCCGCGGCGGGGCGGGGAGCACAAATGAGTTTCATTAAATTAGCTTACGGCTAATTCAACCGCTTAAGCATTGACTTTTTTCTGCCGCCATGCTAGGGTCAGCAGTTCGCTTTTGATATTCGCCCCGCCTCGCGGGGCGGAGCGTAGCGAATGGCTTATTAATTTATCTTTTTTTATGATTCTTCTGCCAATTTTGCTCGCCCTCCAGCTTACCAATACATCAATCATCGTTTCTATGGATGACTCTATTGAAGCTGATTGCGGTATTAAAATGGCTTATGGCCTCGCCGGATGTTATATTCCGTCGTCAGACACCATTATTTTGAATGCAAAATACGAGTGGCTGTGGCCAGAAACAATTCCTCACGAATACGCGCACCGTACGGTTATCAAAAATAATTTGCTCACTGAAATGCAGTTGTATTTTGCGAACAGCGAAGACATGGCCAACCAATTCGCGACCTATTGGAATAATCCAGAGGCATACAGTGTGCGGCGTCCAGTTGAGGCCAAATGGTTTCGTGAGCATTTTATTAAACCTCAATCTACCACTAGTGATAAATAAAAAAACGCTCGAGACAGTCAAGTTACAACTGTCCCGAGCGGCTGCGCTTACGCTATTGAGGTTGGAGTCCCCCTAGACCAATCTATGGCGGTGCGGGATGCTCTTGATTGATTCAACGAATTCGGATAGCTTCGTGCCGATGAGCACCGCGTTCGCGCCGGGTTTAATGTCGGCGATGGTGCGGAGATTGCTTGCCTGGCAGAGCCAGCCGGCAAAGGCCGCCCGCGCCTGCTCAAAGGTCTCCGATTTTCGGTTATCCGGCTGGCTGAGCTTTCTAAGATCGCGGCTGTTCCAGACTGCCATGGTAGACGCCGGCAATTCGTGAAGTTCCGCAACTGTGTGTGGTTCAATGAGGCATAGTTCCGGTTTGATGGCCGGGACACGTCCCACGACGAGGACGTAATGCGCTCCCGCCCCAAAGGCCTCGGCGACCAAATCGTCTGTCGCGTGAATGCCCTTTGCCAAAATGGGCTTTTCTGTCATGCTGCGGGCTCGTGCGACAAGCTCCATTGATCCGCCCCACCGGGCATCAGTGTGGATAGAGAGCATGTCTGCATATTCGCACCCAGCGGCGATTGCGACAAGCTCCTCCCACGTGCGGTCAGATCGCCACCCAGAAGGGGACTGCGGTTTGGCTTCGGCAATGAACATCACGTTTCCAATCATGGTCCTTCCCTCCTTTTGTCTGATTTGTCTTTCTTTGAGACGGACACCCGGAGCATCAAGCTCGGTCATTGGTATCCCGGGCGTCCGTCTCAAAATAATTGTCAACGAGCGCTTTATCTTATTCCGTATTTGCCCCTACAGTCAATACCCGCTAAGTTGGTCATTATTCTTCTGGGGTGTTTTTTAAGGTTGTCGAGCTTTTGGTTTTATATTACAATAGATTCATTATTAAGTCCCATTTATGGGTTATAATCTTTATATTATTATATGTTTAACAAAAAATTAGTTGTTGCGGCAGGCATAGTGCTGGCGATCGCGCTAGTCATCGGAGCGGCTAGGTTTTGGCCTTCCTTAAATAAAAGAGACGGCGGCAAAATCGACACCGGGGCAACGATTACTCTGGCCGCGGATCAAACTTTGAGCGGCGACCAAACAGTGCCCCGCGGCACGGAGTTAGTGGTTAAGAATGGAGCAGCCATCACCATAGACGGCAACCTTTCTGTTACGGGCTCTTTGGTTTGCGAGAATGGGCCGCTGAATTTAATCGTTAAGGGCACTTTCCGCGCGGAAAATCTTGTAGAGTGTAATCGCCCAGAGGAGCTGGCCAGCAATGATAGCGGCAGTGGCATCTCAATAGTGGCTGAATCGTTTGACATTAGCAAGGATGCGATCATTGTTTCTAACAGCCACGTGCAAATGGTAACAGACGCCTCGCACCTCGCAAAAACGCCGGAGGATTTTGAAAAATTATATGAAGCCATTGAAAAGGATCGCACGGGCAATTTCCGTCTGGGGCCCTTGACCCCGCTTGAAGAAATTCCTAAAAACATACCCGGCCGGCCAATTTCAGCTCTGCCTTTGGCAACAGTCGCGCGAGCGACCGAGCAGTCAGCAGATAATCAGGCGCGCTTGCTTTCTAGCATAAGCAACTTAATCGTCGGCACAGCGCACGCCCAAGCCCCAGTCCCGGCTACGGATATTTCTGGCGCGCCCGTGCCCAATACAGTGCGGATTGGCGGCACTTGGGTGATTGGCAATCCGGCGCAAAAGCCGCCCCGCGATTTGCAGGTGCCAACGCCGCCCAAGGGTGTCAAAAAGATTATTTTGAATTTCAACTTTGGGCAAAACGGCGTCACCATAAATAATTTTGACCTCACTGGTCCAGATGGCCGCCCGGGAACAGATGACGTTAATAAGGGCTGTAATGCCCGCGGCTCTCGCGGCGAAGACGCCATGAGGATGAATGTTAATGCCGCCAATATTACCATTAACAATTTCACTTTGCGCTTGGGTAATGGCGGCAAGGGCGGCACAGCCGAAACAACCCAAGACTGCGAGCATGGTCGGGCCACGGGCGGCGATGGCGGACATGGCGGAAATTTTAA
>MGEP01000023.1:0-2217 GCA_001791425.1 Candidatus Uhrbacteria bacterium RIFCSPLOWO2_02_FULL_48_12 | reverse complement strand
TTGATATTATTGGCTCCTTTGACATTTATCCGGGCAGAGGGGGGGATGGCGGCAAAGCTATTGCCCATGGCCGGACTGGCGAGAATGGCTGTCCGGGGAGAAACGGCGGCGACGCCACGGCTACTGGCGGCCGAGGCGGCGATAATAAAAAACTGCTTGTTATCTCCAGCACTATAAACGGCCGCGATAACATCACTATTCACGAAATGACTGCTGGCAATGGCGCTGACGCAGATGTCAATGGGGGCAAAGGCGGTGACGGCACTGGGCCAAAATGCAACGGCGGCAATGGCGGCAAGGCGACAGCCACTGGCGGCAAGGGCGGTGATGCCAGTTGCAGTAAATTCCCCTGTACTGGCGGCAATGGCGGCAACCCAGCGGCGCGGCCGGGCGTGGGCGGCAACGGCGGTACGGGCACTGCGGTGAAGCCGGGCGGCAACGGCGGCAAAGGCGGTGATGCCGCGGCCACGGCTGGCAAGGCCGGCACTGGTAAAACCGCCAATGGACAAGAGGGTAATGTGATTATTGAAAAAGGCGGCAACGGCGGCAATGGTGGAGATGGCTGCGGCCCGGGCAAGGGCGGTAAGGGTGGTTCTGGCAAACCCAATGGCGAGTCCGGCGCTGATGGCAAAAATTTGTGCGTAGTTGTTCAAGAGGAAGGCACAAGCGTTGCGCCACCGCCTCCAGAAGGGGAAGAGCCGGGAAGCACACCAACACCAGAACCAGAATTTTCCGTGACGCAATCAAACTTTTCGTTTGTTCATAACATCGGCGTTTCGTCCTGCCCGCAATCAATTGGCACCTTCCGCATGACTGGCACAAACGCGCCCTCTGGCAGCCGTTGGGAAGCGAGCGTGCCGCCAAGTGAGAGCTGGCTAACTTCAACTTCATCGGGCAATATCAATGACGACGGCGGTCAGCTTTCCTTCACTTGTCAGCTTCAAGAGTATGTCACCCAATCTTTTTCCACGGCCGCGACGGTCAGTGTTAAAGACGCCAGCGGCCAAACATTAAAGCAATTTACCGTTAACGTAAAAGGACAAATCAACGCCCGATAAAATCCATAGAATTTTAAGAGAAACATCAATCAGCAAGTGGCAAGAGAATGCCCCGACCACATTGGATCGGGGCATTTGATTCCGCGTCGGCGGACATCTGTCCCGCCGCGGCGGGGAGCTTCACTTTAGTGCGCAAACAATGCAGTGCATTAGGCCGAGAAATTGCCGGCGTTGACACGCCAGATCATTGATGGGCTTTCGGCAGGTGGCGCAATCACCCATAGAGCATTGAGTATCCACTAAGGCAACTGCCCACCTTTTGCCGTCAATCAAGATCGCGAGACTTCGTTTTGTGCTCGCGAGACCGCGTATGTGTTCTCGGGCGATCTCAAGTTCATACGGCGTGCTGGCCGGCAATATCACTCCACCATCCGCAAAAGTAATGTGCGCGATTTTCGCCATTTTTGACCCCTCCTCCACAAAATTTTATGGAATTTGATTGTAGCACAGTCTTTTTATAATTCCAAGTAATCCACTGGGGATTAACAGTTTTGTCTGCTTTGATAATGGTTATTAGCCGTTGGGCTGTTGACAAGGTGGTTTAGATGTCTTAAGGTGCTTTGCAAAACAATACTGTTTAGCACACAAAGACATAAAACAGGGTTTAACAACAAAAAGCAGGAAAAGGAGGTTACCCATGCGGGTTGCCAAGGTAGCGATCATTGGAAATCTAGGGGAGTACGGGCGCGCGTTGGATCAGTATTGCCGAAGTCTCGTATCCAGCGGGCTCGTCCAAGATGTCTTCGGTTCGGATCGTGGAACCAACCTCACCAATCAGGAAGCCGCCGCCAGAGCGGACGTCGTCATCGTTTCAGTATGGCCGCGAGTCACGGTGCCAGTGATTCAAGAAGTGACTCCGGTCTTGCGCCCAAACCAGCTCATTATGGATGTAACTTCTCGCAAAGTACTGACGGTACGCGCTATGCTTGAGTCGCTAGCCGAGGTGCGAGGACTGCATCCTATGTGTAAGCCGCCAGCCGGTGGATCATGGAGAGGGCAGACTATCGTGGATTGCCCGGTGCGGGTGAGTGAGTGGCGCGAATGGTCTGACGAATGGCTGCGACTGACCGGAGCTCGGCTCAAGGTGTGCACGCCCGAGCATCACGACCGGTACAGTGATGTCGTGCAAAGGCTAACGCATGCCTCGGCGCTTGTTCAG
>MGEP01000022.1:6541-13345 GCA_001791425.1 Candidatus Uhrbacteria bacterium RIFCSPLOWO2_02_FULL_48_12 | reverse complement strand
TTCCAGAGGTGCGACACATGATGGATATTTGTTTAGCTTCGGATCACTTTTGGTGGGCTTCGGCCAAACCTTGGTGGAGCTTAGAGATGATCGAAGCGGGAGTATATCGCTTATTGGAAACCATTCGGCTTATTCCAAACATTTCCGAAGAAAAATTGAGAATGGCTGCTGATTATTATGAAAGAATTATCTCCACTGCCTTTCAGTGGCAAAGAAGCGGCAAAATCAGGCGCATGATGCGCGAAAGAAATGCGGCTTACAAAATACCGTTTAAGGATCGTACCTGGAGACTGGGAGGCGAAGGAGGTGCCATCTATTTGGCATTCTTAGATATGATGAGGGTGCTCGAAAAGGAAGCGGCAGCGAAGGGTGAATACGAGAAGGCTATTCTATGGCGAGATGCTGTCTGGCGACTCGAACATAAAACTGATATTTATGAAGCGATTAATGCCATCGATCTCTTGAGAAAAGAGATGCCCAACGAAGAGATAGAGAAAATTATTGAAAAATATAGATCCGATTATAGACGCATTCGCGGCGGCCAGCCAGAACAGCGAGGCGCGTGAGGTTATATGAAAATTAAAATACTCTTTGTAGCTTCTGAAGTCACCCCCTTAGCTAAGGTAGGCGGTTTGGGTGATGTGGTGGGTGCCCTACCCAAGGCCTTGAGCAAGCTGGGCGTTGACGTTCGCATTATCACCGGTTATTACGGGACGCACGATGAAAAGACCTATCCCACTTCGGTCATAGGAAAAATATTTGTGCCGTGGAATAGCGAACCTCTGCCCGCCAAAATCAGAAAAACAGTAATTCCCAAAAGCCGCGTGCCGGTTTATTTAATTGATCAGCCGCAGGTCGTGAGCACGGGTGGCATTTATGACAGCCCCACGGCCATAGCGGGAAGCGAGGCCGAAGTAGAACGGTTTTTATTTATTTCAAAAGCGGCCGTACTTCTGCCAGAGATAATAAAATTTAAGCCGGATGTTTGGCACTTGCATGACTGGCACGCCGCGCCAGTTACTCTGTTTCTAAAACCGCCGCATGCTCCAACACTTTTAACCATTCATAATTTAGCAAATCAGGGTTGGGCTTCCTCGGCTACTATTGCACGTGCTGGTTTATCCGTTAGCGGAGCTAAAAATTTTAATTTATTTAGAGCTGGCCTAGAAAAAGCCGATTATCTTTCCACGGTTAGCCCAACGTACGCCAAGGAAATTCAGTCTGCGCCAGGCGGCGAAGGGCTGGAGGACATATTGCGGCGCCGGCGGCAAGAGCTTACAGGTATTGTTAATGGTATTGATACACAAGTTTTTAATCCAGCGACCGATCGCTGTATAGCAAGGCGCTACGACGCGCGCCACCTTGAGCGTAAATTTTTAAATACCACTGCCCTGCGTCGGCTCGGAGGTTTGGACGATATACCCGGCCCGGTGTTTGGGATAGTATCAAGATTCACGAATCAAAAAGGCGTGGACATTTTATCTCAAGCTATAGAGCCGTTCATAAAAAGCAAGCGCTTGCAGTTCGTATTTTTGGGGCAGGGCGAGAAGAGTTTGGAAGATTTATGCCTTGGTTTGGCCAAACTATATCCGAAATTTTGTTTTGGCAAAATCGGTTTTGACGCGGTTTTGGCCCAAAAAATATATGCCGGCAGTGATTTTTTCCTGATGCCGTCGCGTTTTGAACCCTGCGGTCTGGGCCAGCTTATTGCCATGCGCTACGGCACCATCCCTATTGTTAGGGCGACCGGCGGTCTTAAAGATACCGTGGTGGATATTGCCCAGCTGGGCGGTACGGGTTTAGTATTTAACGACTTTAGCGCCGCGGCGTTAAGTAATGCTATTGACCGCGCTCTCGCTCTTTATGGCAATCGTGCTAAACTAAAGACAGTACGGCGTCGAGCCATGCGACATGATTTTTCATGGGAAGCGTCTGCCAAAGAATATTTAAAGCTATATAAACATCTAATGAAATGAAATCAGAACTGCGAAAAGATTATATTTTGGACAAATACGTTATCATTGCCCCGCGGCGCGGTAATCGTCCGCATTTTCATGATGTCAACTTTGAAACATCACCTGCTCATTTGCCCACCCCATCTAAGGATTGCGGACTTTGCGCGCCGCACCTTGATTTGAAAAAAAATCTTTATATGTGGGGAGGCCGAAAAAATTGGCGGATCGTTGTTTTGCCAAACAAATATCCGGCCATTACTCTGAATAATCCTAAGGCCTACGGCCTGCAGGAGGTGGTCGTGGAGACGCAAAATCATAATCTGCAATTGGAAGACTTGCCGCAGAACCACCTTGAAAAGCTTTTGGAGGTTTACGCTATTCGCACTAAAAATATTATGGCCAACTCCCGCATTGAATATATTTTAATTTTTAAAAATAACGGGGGCAAGGCCGGCGCCACTATTCAGCATTCACACTCGCAGATTTTTGCCACGGGCTTTGTACCCCAGCATTTTTTAGATAAATCTCAAGAGATGCAGGCCTATAAGCTGAAAACCGGCCACTGTATTTACTGCGATATTATTTTAAAAGAGCGGCGCGGCCCGCGTCTGGTTTATGAAGACAAAAAGGCCGTCGCCTTCACGCCCTACGCTTCAATATACAACTATGAACTTTGGCTGATGCCCAAGCGCCACGTTGACAACATTATTAATTTGACACTGGCGGAAAGAAAATCGCTGGCGAGAATGACAAAGACAGCCATCAGCAAGATCGCCCATGATTTACGGCTGGCCTATAATTATTATTTTCACCAGATCGTTCATGACACAGACGAACACTTGTATATTAAAATCACGCCGCGAGGGAGTACTTGGGCGGGGGTGGAGATTGCCTCGGGGATTATTATCAACCCAGTGTCACCGGAAAAAGCCGCCGCTTTTTATCGTCATTGAAACCCCGTTAGAAGTCTGACTTAATAACGTTGTCAGTTTCTTTATCATGCCACAAATTATCGAATCATTAAACATCGTAATTACCGCCGCAGCCCCGCTATGTAGCGGGGCTGCCGAGGCCTGCCCGCCTAATGGGCGGGACTTCTAACGGGGTTATGTTTTTAATCGTTCACGCAACAGTGGGGGCGATGATTGGCGACAATTTAGAGCCGCCTGCCGTTGGTTTTTTGGCTGGCTTATTATCGCATTTTTTTCTTGATGCTATTCCGCATGGCGATGAACTGCTGGAACGAGAGTTGGCTAGGCCCGGGAGGATTCACTGGCTCGCGGCCTTGGCCATACTGGATGGACTGGCCGCTATTTCCTTGGTAGTCGTTTTGTGGCTGGGCGGTTTTTTGAATAATGCGGCCGGAGCTTTTGGCGGCGCTGTTGGGGCCATATTGCCGGATGTATTCCTTGGTCTGTCAGAGCTATCAAAGAAAAAACTTTGGCCGGACTTTCTTCGCTTTCACGACTGGAATCACCGAATCATTAATATAGAATTGTCTCTATATTTTGGCGGTCTTATTCAGGCGGCCGTTCTTTTGATTGTCTTGCGGCTTTTTGGGCTGACTATTTTTTAACAGAACATTCTGATATAACGAAATTTGACGATCGTCAAATTTCGTTATATGGCATTTTGACTCCGCACCCCTGTTAAGCTCCGCTTGGCGGGAGTGCGGATGGTTCACGATTTGAATTTAAGCACTTTTTTAAGTTTTGATTCACTGCCGCCGGGTCCGATAACGGCGAGGTTCAGACGGTTTTCTTTAAATATCATTTTGGCCACGCTCTGGATTTCGCTAGCAGTCACGGCCTCTATGCGTTTCAAAATTTCATTAATTGTCTTGGCTCGTCCGTAAAGCATGGCCTGATCACCGACAAAACCAGCCAAGGCGCTTGAAGATTCAAGACCGATCACTGATTTGCCCTTGATATAGTCTTTGGCTTTTTTAAGTTCATCAGGTTTAACTCGGAATTTCCGTATGGTGTCATATTCCTGCATAATCACAGACACTGCTCTGTCCACGTCCTTGTTCGGCACTCCAGCATGGGTTGCCAAATATCCGGTGTCGGTATAGTGATGGGCGTTGGTCGCCACATAATACGCAAGGCCATGCTCTTCTCTTAGAGACATAAAAAGACGCGAGCTCATGTTGCCGCCCAAAATTGTGGCTAAAATCCCCAAAGCGTAGCGGCGTTTGTCATAAGTATCAAATGCTCTGACGCCTAGTTCCAGATGAGTTTGGTCTGTGTCTTTAGTAAATAACTTGAAGCCGTTATTTTTTTGTATTTCTCGCACTTTTAGTTTACCCGGAGCACGGCCGGGTTTGAGGCCGGAGAAATAGCGGCTGATCAGTTTTTTTGTTTTTATTTCATTGATATTGCCGGCGACCACCACAATAGTGTCTCGTGCCACATAGCGTTCAGCAAGATATTTGATAAAATCGGACTTGCGAAATTTAGAAATTATTTCTTTGGTACCCGCAATATCCCAACCCGCCGGTTGATCGCCGTAAAGCAAGGTTTCAAATACGTCGCTAATATAAGACGTCGGCGTGTCATAATACATACTGATTTCTTGAGAGATAACCCCTTTTTCTTTTTCAATTTCTTCTTCTTTGAGCAGGGGATTTATGAGCATGTCAGAAACCCAGTCAATCGCCAGCTCTAAATGTTTAACGTCAACTTTAGCATAGAAACCAGTGCGTTCCTTGTCGGTAAAAGCATTGTATTCGCCACCGACGCGATCCAAAGTTTCCGCGACAGCCAAGGGTGTTGGCCGATTGGTCGTGCCCTTGAAAAACATATGCTCCAGAAAGTGTGAAAGTCCATTAATTTTTTTAGTTTCGTATTTTGAGCCGGCGCGCACAAGCACCAGCACCGTAACTGTCTCGGTGCTCGGCATCGGCACCACGTAAAGCGTGAGTCCGTTAGGGAGTTTGGCGTGAGGATAGGACATTTTGATAGGTAAGGGTTTTTCCTTGCCTAAGTGTTAACCATAGTAATAAACCCAATGTTATTTTTGGTATTCTTTAGCACGATATCTATTATTGAGGATTTAGAGCAAAAAAGGAATTTGCAGTAAAATCATTAAGGCAACAAATGCCATCCCCCACGGCCTCCACTTCCTTTGTGATACAATAAATTTTTCCACACTTTCCCACTTTTGAGCTCTCCACGCCCACTCATTTCCTTTTATGCCAAGCATAATGACCATAACTATATTTACCAGTGGTATAAAGAATAATAGAGATATCCAAACACCGTGATAAACTCCCCAAATCCAAGTTAGACCAGCCGCACCCCAGTTCCACCCCTTGATTTCTTCGGGGATAACTGATAGCTCTTTATTGCCTGATCTTTCGTCATATTTTGAGCCATCAACCAATTCTTTCTTATTAAGATATACAATTCCCAGTGGAATGCCAACGAGTATTCCCATAACGCATATAAGAGCAATAACACTAAAGATAAGTCTTGTAATATTAACAACAACCGAAGGCACCTCAGGCTGCGAAGTGCTGATAACGAAAATAAAAATGGCGTAAATAGAAAGTATTGTAATCAAGCCAATGAACGGTCCGATTAGAAAAAAGAGGCCAATCTTCTTATATCTTGGCGAAAGCACGTAAACAGATTGGTTTAGCGATTGCACTGAGGGAGGATTTATTGGTTGCTCCATAGTTTTGGGGTTAATGAATAAAACTTAGCAAGATTATATTTCACCAAAATTATACGTTGAATTTATCTTTCAGGCAAACCGGGAGCTCTGACATCGCGACCCTTTCCTGCTTCATTGTGTCTCGATCTCGCACCGTGATAGTGTTGTCTTCAAGTGTTTGGAAGTCCACGGTCACGCACCACGGTGTGCCAATTTCATCTTGGGCGTAGTAGCGCTTGCCAATGTTTCCGCGGTCGTCCCAGGCGACTGGGGTCAGTGAGTAGTTTGTAGTGAGTAGCTTGTAGATATCTCGGGCTTTTTTGATGAGTTCGGGTTTGTTTGCAAGGAGGGGGAAAACAGCCACTTTGTAGGGTGCAAGCCATGGTTGAAATTTCATGACCACTCTGTCTTTTTCTTCGTGATACGCTTCCAGTAAAACCACCAAAACAGAACGATCCACGCCCCAGGTTGGCTCAATAACGTGCGGCAGGAATTTTTCGCCGGTATCCGGGTCAGTGTAATTCAGGTCTTGGCCGCTTGCTTCAGTGTGATTTTTTAAGTCAAAGTCGCCGCGATATGCTAAGCCATAAAGTTCTTTTTGGCCAAATGGGTAGTCATATTCAATATCTACCGTGCGCTTGGAGTAGTGTGCTCGTTCGCCATCAGGAATATCAACATAGTGAAGGTGTTTGTCTGAAATGCCAAGATGTTTTAACCATGCTTTCATTTCCTCTAGCCAATAGTCAAAATGTTTCTGCCATTCGGCGTCGGTTTTGGGCGGGGGGATAAAGTATTCAATTTCCATTTGTTCAAACTCGTGCGTGCGGAAAATAAAATTGCCCGGGGTTATTTCATTCCTGAAGGCCTTGCCGACTTGGGCAATGCCAAAGGGTAGGCGCTGGCGCGTGGTTTGCAGAATATTTTTAAAATTAACAAACATTGCCTGCGCCGTTTCAGGCCTAGGATACACACTGGAATTATCCGTCATCTCTAGGACTAATTGAAACTTTTTTTCTGTATGTTCATTGGGCTGAGTTTTATATTGCAACCATGCGCTACGAATTTCACTTATTGGGTCAATAGAACCAATAAAGGTTTTAAACATTAAACTAAACTGCCGTGGATCGGTCCAGTTACCACTACCACATACTATACACGTGCCAACTGGAAATAAATTTACAAACTTTTTATC
>MGEP01000022.1:6016-6284 GCA_001791425.1 Candidatus Uhrbacteria bacterium RIFCSPLOWO2_02_FULL_48_12 | reverse complement strand
GATACACGAAGCCGCGACGCTTTGCGAGAGAAATAATTTTATCCATGAGGTCAGCCATACTATAAATTCAGAAATTTAGGAGGGCCAGCCCGCCATAAATTTCAGAACCGGGGAATATGAACCCCCGGCGTTTAGCGAGCGAAACAATTGTTTCTAGATCAATCACACCTGTTGAATTGTTATGTCCTCTCGGCGGTTTTTGGGGAGAGCAAATCATTAACAATAACCATGGCCGCCGTAGCTAGTGGTATAGCCAAAAGGGCGCCGG
>MGEP01000022.1:2643-6006 GCA_001791425.1 Candidatus Uhrbacteria bacterium RIFCSPLOWO2_02_FULL_48_12 | reverse complement strand
GAGCCGCGCGCCAATCAAGAAAACCAGTATGGAAACCACTGGCGAAAGGCCCAGCGCTTTTTCCATTATTTTGGGAACAATGATGTTGTTTTCAAAAAGCTGGATTAGATAATAGGCGCCAATCACAATGATTATCATTGTCGGAGAAACAGACGAAGCGAGCACCACGGCCGGCACGGCGCCAAGCAATGGCCCTAAGTAGGGGATAAATTCAGTCAATCCCGCGATCACAGCCAAGAGCAAAGCGTAGGGCATGCCGATTAGCAAAAGTATAACGTAGGTTAATACGCCGATGATACCCATGAGCGTCAATTGAGCGCGCAGCCAGATGCCCATCTGTTTTTGCAAACGAATTATTAAATTTGTTATGTAGGCCTGCTTGTCTTTTGGCGCAATCATGGCCATGCGTTTAATCGCCCCTTCGTCAGCTACCAAATAGTAGGTTATAAAAAGGACCAGAATAAACGAGGCAATGCCGCCAAAGATGCCGGTAACTACTGAAAATGCTCCAGCGGTCGCGCTTGTCAAGGCGTCGGACAGGCCTTGTGACGGCGCCGCCGTCCCTCCAGTTTGCCGGCCGAAATTTATTAGCCATTCGTTGACGCTGGAATAATAGTGCGGGAACTCTCTGGCGATTTGGCTAATTTCTTCAATGAGCGGCGGGGCGATCAGCACTATGGCGGAGACGATAATGGAAACAAAAACAGCATAGATGGTAAGAATACTGATGGCGCGCGGGATGCGATGTTTTTTTTGCATGGTGTCCACCCAGGGATCCAAAGCGGAGGCAAAAAGCAGGGAGGCAACCAGAAGTATGAGCACGTCATAGATCAAATAAAGGGCCCATAATAACAGCAATATTAAGGCCACCTTGATGAGCGTCAGGGTGGATACGGTAACCATGTGCGGCGTGACACCTTTAGCCATATTCATTAGTGCTATATACTGTTTTTAGTATAGCCCAATTTAAGATAAAGCTCAAAACTGTTTTATGCCGGTTATCATGGAAAACAAACAAGCCCGTTGGCGCTACCATATTATAGAAACATGGGAGGCGGGGATTGTGCTCAGCGGGCAAGAGGTAAAATCTTTGAAAACCGGCCATGGGGACATCAGAAACGCCTATATTTCAGTGCGTCCAGTGGCCAGACCCGGCAAGCGTCGCCAAAGATTTGAGGCGCTGTTGATTAATGCCCACATACCGCCATATGCCAAAGCCGGGCCCTTGCCGAGTTATGATCCTTTGAGGCCTCGTTGGCTTTTATTTCATGGCCGTGAGCTTATGGCCTTGGTGGGTAAAATGCAAATGGCCGGCTTGACACTAGTGCCCCTTCGCGTGTATACTCTCAACCGTCGCTTGAAGATTCTGGTGGGTTTGGCCAGAGGCAAATCCGCGGTTGACAAGCGGGCGACGATCCGCCGTCGAGAGGTAGAGCGTGAGCTTCGACGGCACGTCCTCCAGAGAAAAAGGTAGCCCCAACGTTACGGTCGGGGCGGATATTATCATCCGCCGAGACGCGTCGGGCTTTGCCCGCTTGGGCGAGGCACCATGGAAGGGGTCGTCCCGATGGACATTGGGACTGTCGTAGGGGAAACCCTACGCAGTGTGTTTCCCCTACGAATTTTTATGGGGATGATCGGATTCGACGGAGAGTTCTTTTCAAGAAAGGCAGGTGGAGCGCGAGATCGCTCCTAAATCTCTCTCAAAAAAATAATTGCCAACACATTGGCTAGCAAGATCAGAAACGCTTTTGCGTCTTTGACTCTTGCACCTGTTTTCGCTTAACTAAAGCGAGAACCATCCCGACCCTTTGGCTAAGGGGAGGGTAAACGGGGTGTCATAACACCTTAGCGCGCCGTTGAGCTTGTTCCCGGCGAGGCGGCGCTACTTTAGGGAACTCGATCACTGGTTGGCGCTTCGGACGATTAGTGATTTAAATCATTCCGCAAGCTAAGCCTGTAGCATTTCTTGTTACCCACTCTTCAGACAGGGGTTCAATTCCCCTCATCTCCACCATGTACCACTCGCTTTGCTCGGGCTGCGCCCCGCACCTTGCGGTGCAGGGTACATGGCATCGCCATAGCGTCAGCAAGGCAAGTGGTACATGCCCTGTACCGGAGCAATGCGACTGGTACGGGGCAATCAAATAATAGATGAAATTTTATTATGTATACATTCTTCGCAGTCTTAGAGATGAATGATTTTACGCGGGATTCTCAGAGAATTTGCGGCGGAGTATAAATGATCACAACAGCGGTAAAAATGCATCAACAAAGTATCGCCGGCCACTAGAACTTATTTTCTATGAAGCGTTTTTGAACAAAGCTGATGCCATGAAGCGCGAACGATACTTTAAGACAACGAAGGGTAAGGCGGTTCTAAAAAGTATGCTCATTCATTTTCTTCAAACAAAAACAAAACATAATTATTAACATTAAGCGGCAATAAGATCTTTACTGGTTTACATATTTCGCAAAAAGGACCTTTTATAATCTCTTTTTTTACCGTCTCTCTACGGGCAATCTCGCGGATAGACGACCACTTTCTTATTCATCTTTAATCTTAATTACCCTTGCGTAAAACATTTCGTTCGCATTTCCAAAAGCCGGTGGTTCAGCAGTTCCGCGTCAATCGCGAAATTCGTGTTCCTGAAGTTCGTTTGATTGACGAGAATGGAGTGAATGTCGGAGTGGTTCCAGTGGAGGAGGCCATAAGACGAGCCGAGGAGGCCGAACTTGATCTGGTGGAAGTTTATCCCTTGGCCGTGCCGCCGGTCGCCAAAATTTTGAATTTCCATCAGCTGAAATACAAACAGGGGAAAGAGATTCAGAAACAGAAAGCCCGGCAGAAGAAACAAGAGATCAAAGGTATTCGTTTGTCGCTTAGGATTAGCCAGCACGATCAAGAGATGCGCTTAGATCAGGCAGTTCGGTTTTTCAAGGAAGGGAATAAATTGAAAGTGGAGTTGCCCTTGAGGGGCCGCGAAAATCAACACCAGGATTTAGCTCGTTCAGTCATGGAGTCGTTTATTGAACAGCTCAAGGCGCGTCATCCGTTGGCCATTGAACAGCCATTGCAAAAACAGGGCGGCCGACTCTCATTAATTTGCGTGCCGGGCAGTAAAGCAGTAAAACTGGAAGCGGATAACGAGGATAATACGTCAATATAGATAATAAATTATATGAAACTTAAAACTAGAAAAAGCATCGCCAAAAGATTTAAATTGAGCGGCAAGAAGCCGAATCGCTGGGGGCGCTCGCCTAAACTGATTCGCAAATCAGCTGGCCAGGATCATTTTAATGCGCGCGAAGCGGGCAAAACGACGCTTAAAAAGCGGCGCCGTCATTCGGCCTTTGCGGCGG
>MGEP01000022.1:1183-2633 GCA_001791425.1 Candidatus Uhrbacteria bacterium RIFCSPLOWO2_02_FULL_48_12 | reverse complement strand
TATACGCCGCTTAATGCCATATATTTAAAATTGAATGACCAATGTCCAAGCCCAAGTGTCAAATAAATGTCCAGTGCCTTAATGTCCAATTTTGGTCATTGGATAATTGGTCTGCCTGTCGCAGGCAGGGATTTGATTTGATATTGGGATTTTGACATTAAGATTTAATCAATAAGTTTATGCCTAGGGTAAAACGCGGCATGATGCATGCCAAAAGACGAAAAAATATATTAAAGCGAGCCAAGGGCTATATGTGGGGCCGAAAAAACCGCATTAAGTTAGCCAAGACCGCGGTGGTCAAGGCCGGCGTTTACGCCTATCGCGATCGACAAAAAAGAAAGAGCGAATTCAGGCGCCTCTGGCAGACGCGTATCGGAGCGGCGGTCAGGCCTTATGGCGTGTCTTATTCTCGTTTTATCAATCTCTTGAAGAAACAAAACGTCGCGCTTGACCGCAAGATTCTCGCCGACCTTGCTGTAAATCATCCCACAGCGTTTAAGTCATTAATGAAGATTGTGATAAAATAATAATTGTTCACCCCGCACCAATCCTCACAGGTTCGGATGGTACGGGGCAGGCACGTCTCAGCAGCTCTTTAAATATTAAGTAATCCCTGTTTACCCCGCACAGAGCGGGCGCGTGGTGTAGTCTGGTCTAACACGTCTCCCTGTCACGGAGAAGATCGCCGGTTCAAATCCGGTCGCGCCCGCCTTGTGCAGGATCATGGGGAAGATCGCCCCGCTCAAGCGGGGTCGCGCCCGCCTTGTGCGGGAACATTAGGCTAAAAAAGATCCAAAGCATAAAATGAGGCCCAGTCTCGACGTTGAATGACGAGACTGGGTCCTTGGGCGGTTGTGGGTTCGCGCGAGCGACGGATCGGTGGCGGCGTTCAGGTGCCGCCAGAGAGTTCCGAGCGACGGCGTTCCTCAATTTCGGCGCGCACGTCGGCGAGCTTTTGGCGAAGCTCACGGCAGCCGCGAGAGCGGACGCGGCCATTGCGCTCGCAACCGCGGAGCTGTCGTTCATAGTCTGTCATTAAGCATTCAAGCTCGGTGACAGATAAGCGCTGACGGCGGCGGTACTTAGTTCTCTTGGGCCACAGCTGACGTTTCCTCATTGTCCCCTCCTTAATCCCAGCCGTGCGCTGGTGTTGATGAGCGCAACTTTTTGAGGGCATCAAGCACTGCCAGCGCTGTTGCCTCGTCAGCCCGGAAGTGCGACGCCGTGCCAACCTCTTGGCCATCTTCATCCAGAATGGCCACGGTCGCGTCGTAGCGGCCATTGATCAGCGAGCGGTTGGCGAACTCAACTTTCGCTTTCCGCCTCGCCGCGCGTAGTGTAGCGCGAGCCACGGTGTGCGGCGGAGGTTCGTTGCCGATCGTTGTGGCCGTTCCCCGGTAGCGGCTACCGCGGCGGTCAAGTTGTGTGACAATGCGCCAGCCATCGCCGT
>MGEP01000022.1:0-1117 GCA_001791425.1 Candidatus Uhrbacteria bacterium RIFCSPLOWO2_02_FULL_48_12 | reverse complement strand
TTAATAATGTACATTCCATGGCGCTCCTCCTTTGCGCTAATGAATTAGCCCCCCACCGGAATAGTGGAGGGCTGGCTTATGAGTATTTAATGTTATTTAAAATTCAGCTACGCACAAGCAAACCTTCCACCCGAAGGGCTAAGCAAAAGGAGTTCCAAAAGCAGGTTGGTTTGCGCGTAGTGGTTATGCATAATTGATGATTCTATAATAAAACAGCTCTAATATAGTGTCAATAGTCTGATGATTATGGCTATAGATTGGATTCGTTCCATGTGTCAATTACCGGAGGGTTTGGTAAAAACTAAAATTAAAAAAGTTTTGAGTAAAAGAAAAGAGCGAGTCAGAGTTGTCTTAGACAATCTCTGCTCGCTCTTTATATCTTCAGGCGGCGGTCGCCCTCCTTGCGACTACCGCTCGTACGTTTTCATGAACGGCTCCCTTCTTAGCCGTTTATGTGAACAGTTAGACGGTTACCTTTCTCGCCGCCTTGCAGATAATACTGTCCCCTGAAGCGGCGGAGATTAGCAATGTCTTTTGGCCCTATGGGGATTGGTTCCCCTCCAACCGGTACGAAATAGACCGGACACCCGTCTCCCGTGAAGTCAATTTTACGGCTATCAGTAGCCGTGTAAATTTGACTGTGTTCACCGGGAGCCAACACCACGACTATATTATTGCCAATGCCAGCAGGATTTGCGGGTGACGTCTGTGGTTGTGGCATCTGGGCTGGAGGCGTCTGCACGACCGACGACGGTACGGCTTGTGGCGTTGGAGGAGTGGACACCATAATTTGTCGTACTCCCACAGGTTCAAGGTGCCCAGCATCGACCCAGCAGTGCAGGACTCCTCTCGACCATTGTGGGTCCTTTTCCTCATATTGGAACGATACGAGGACCGGTTCTTGTCTATCGAGCGCTGCGATCAGCTGCCCGGTTGGCACGCGCTCGAGATCGATCCGCCCTTCTCGCTCCTTTCGGAGCAAGTTCCGATGGCCGGTTGTCGAGAGAATCTCCACGCCTTGATCGTCGAGGCAGGCGGCGGCAACCTTGGTACGGACCAACTGTCCCGTCCGCTTCCCGTCCGCTTGAATCTCTGCGATCCGCGCCCGTGCCGCGGT
>MGEP01000021.1:20238-20344 GCA_001791425.1 Candidatus Uhrbacteria bacterium RIFCSPLOWO2_02_FULL_48_12 | reverse complement strand
TTAATTGAAACCGCGGCGTGTTGACATTGTCAATAACCTACTGTCATTATGCTACCAAGATACTATTGACAAGTCAACCGAAATACGCTATGCTGGATCGTTCAGT
>MGEP01000021.1:19904-20188 GCA_001791425.1 Candidatus Uhrbacteria bacterium RIFCSPLOWO2_02_FULL_48_12 | reverse complement strand
TTTCGTTATTTTTAAAAAAAATGCTTCACGAACTTACGCTAGAGGCTTTATGAAGGAGAGATAAACGCGCTTATTCAATCAAAACCCCATAGGCGCCGCGTCGTGGGCGCACCGGCGAGCGAGGCAGAACCACAAACTAGATTGATCCCCCTTAGGAGCGGCGCCGTTGGGAAATTCAATCAACTAATCCCGCCTAGGCCAAACGTCGATGGTAGACGAGAGTAGGGTGATGATAAGCGGCGGCTTGTTTGACCCGCCTTGGGCGAGGGAGTTAGCCGACGCCA
>MGEP01000021.1:12559-19871 GCA_001791425.1 Candidatus Uhrbacteria bacterium RIFCSPLOWO2_02_FULL_48_12 | reverse complement strand
CCGAGCGGGCAGTTTCAACCCTAGGATGATCGGCCATGGGCCGACTTTCCGCTACTTTCTTGCTGTCAAGAAAGTAGCGGAAATCCATACCCCGCCGCGGCGGGGGTATTCGGCGAAGGAGAATAAAAATCTAACTCTCCTTAAACTCCACCGTAATTCGGCTCGGAATTCTCGGCAAATGTCTTTGCCAATATGGCGAAATTTGCACCTCCACATTCTCTATGCCTTCATAGTTCTTTAAGAATTTTTTTACTTCATCTGGAGTGCTGCCGACAAAATTGTCTCGTGAAAAATTGGAACCTTGACGATCAGCCGTACTCTTGATAGTCGCTCGACCGCTCAAGACAGCACTGCGCTCAATGACATTATAATTGCCAATCGTGTAGCGCACGCTGTCGGCTGCTGGCACGCCCGCCTGATTCCCCATTCCACCGGCTACTGATTTCAGCATTTCCTGCTTATCAAATACCACTCCAACTATTTTTAATTTGATCTCAAGCGTAAATGAGCTTACGGCCGCGCCGGCCTTAGCCGACGACTTTTCCTCAACTATCTCTGTCACAAAATCTTGAGTGGTAATCTTATCTTCACCCACTTGCGCCGCAAAACTCTGGCGCGATTTCTCCAATAATTTCTGGCGCAAGGTTTGCCGCGCGGTTTCCATGTCCTGCTCGGTGACAGTTTTTGCCAGCGCCCCGCCTCGCACCATTGGTGAATCTGAAGTAGCGTAAATAGCCGCTTGCAAAGATGGGCTTAAGCCCGGAATAGTGAATCTGGACGGCCCTATTTCGCCCTCCGCGCCTTCTTCGTCAGCTTCGGCGGTAGCTGTCACTGTGGCGCGAGCTGGCACATTGACACTCTCTTTAATCCGGAATAAAACGCCGTCTGGAGTTAACAGACGCGTGGTCGCTACCAGCGGCTGGTTCCGATCTGTTTCATTGTGAAGAGTTACCACCCCGCCGGTTTTGCCAGCGCGTTCCCCCTCGCCGGACGGCACAAAAGTGTCAGAGGCGCTGTCAGTGGTTTCCAAAAACAAAACAGGGAGAGAATCCGATGGCCGCTCGCGGCCAAAAACGTCTTCGGCCAAGGTCAGCCGAAAGGAAGTTTCTTTGGCGACTGATCCCAAGGTGACAATAATCCGCGCCCGAGAAAAAGCCGTGTAGCCAATAATGCCAAACAAAATAAGGGTCAAAACCCCAAAGGACAAAGCCATGTTTCTTAAAACACGGCTGGGGCGCGGCAGATTCGCTTGTTCGTTCATATAGTTTTCGTTCATACCCCGTTAGAAGTCCTTGGGAGATAAAACGCTGAAAAGAATTTTATCTTCAATGACCGGCCGGCCGGACAGGCAGGTAATCATAGTATTTAATTGGTTGATAGGTTGGATCATGACTATAAATATTGATGGATTATGCTAAGTCAAACTTCTAACGGGGCATACGGCTTTATTTACCCCGTTAGAGAATGCCCCGCCGCGGCGAGGCGGGGTGCAATTCTCCCAGTACGAGTACGGGGTCTAATGCCCCGTGTGAGTTCTCTAACGGGGTTTACATAATTATCGTACCAGAATCGCTCTCAGGAGTCCAATCAACGGCCTCCATTGGCTCGTCTTCGGGCGCGGCTGGCTCGCGGCGGACATAGCGCAGGCGCCGCCATCGCTTCGCAATATCGGCTAAGGCCGGCGGGCGCAGCTCTTCTACTGTTTCGCACACCACATTTGTTTCACCCCGATCAGACATGCGCCCAGCCATGATGATGGGCTTATCTTTTTGCCAAACCGCCGCGGTCGTCTTAAGAATGCTTGGAAAAACCACCACCTCTCCCCCGCCGCCAAGATCAGAAAGTTTAACAAAAAGCATTGGCTCACCGCCCTTGGTAGTGATTTGTCTGATGCTCTCCACAAGCCCCATCACTGCTACCGTATCCCCGCTTCTATAATAAGAAAGATAGCGCCAAGGCACGACAATATCTTGAATCGCGTTTGCAAATTCCTGAAGAGGGTGCTCGGTTAAATACAAGCCCAATAATTCGCGCTCCCAGGCCAAAAGCTGGCTCTTTTCGGCGGACACTGACGATGGCTGGAGAACAAGCGGCGGCAAAAAATTATCGGCCGCGCCGAACAGAGTATCCTCTACGGCCTGTTTGGCTTCAACGGCGCCGCGATTATACTTTAAAAGCGCCTCCATATTATCCAATAAAGTCTGGCGGTCCCCCCACTCGTCAAGCGCGCCGGCCTTGATTAAACTTTCCAATGACTTTTTGTTGAAACTCCTGGCTTGAATACGACGTAAAAAATCTTCCAGAGATTCAAAGAGGCCGCCCTGCTGGCGTTCGGTTATAATCAAACGAGCTATGTCGGTTCCTAAATTTTTAATGGCCGCGAGCCCGAAGCGAATATGTTTATCGTCTAACCGCGTAAAATTCTCAAAACTTTCATTCAGCAAAGGCGGCAGAACTTCAATGCCCATGCGGCGACACTCCACAATTATTTCCGCCACCGTATCCAAATCGCCGCTCTCGGCGGTCAAGACGGCGGTCATGTATTCAGACGGATAGTTCGCTTTTAAGTAAGCCGTCTGATAAGCCACGATGCCATAGCTTGCGGCGTGCGCCTTGTTAAATCCATAGGCGGCGAATGGCTCAATATGCTTCCAGAGTTCTTCGGCTTTTTCGCCGGGCAGTTTGCCATGTTCCTGACAGCCGCGAATAAATCTTTCTTTCTGGGCCGCCATTTCTGCCGGAATTTTTTTGCCAATGGCTTTTCTCAATTTATCAACCTCGGCCCAGGTATAGCCAGCGAGCTCAATAGCAATAAGCAAAACGTCATCTTGATAAGTCAAAATACCGTAAGAGCGCTCCAAAATTGGTTTCAGGCGAGGGTCGGCGTAAGTAATCAACCTTGAATTGTGCTTGCGGCGAATAAACTCGGGAATATTGTTCATGGGACCGGGGCGAAAAAGAGCCACCATGGCCATGATGTCGTGGATGGTGGTGGGCTTCAGGTCTTTCAAGTAGCGCGTCATGCCCGACCCTGACAACTGGAACAAGCCCATCGTTTCTCCCTTGGCCAGTAGTTTATATGTTTTTTTGTCATCTAGAGGAATTTTATTAAGATCAATTTTTATATGGTGAAGCTGTTCAATCAGTTTAACGGCGTGACCCAAAATGGAAAGGTTGCGAATGCCAAGAAAGTCCATTTTTAAAAGCCCCACTGATTGAGCGCTCACATTAGGATCAAGAGCGTACATATCATACTGGGTAATGATGGCCTCCCCTTTGGGGTCGCGCTGAAGCGGTGTGTAGTCCGTTAAGGGCGTTGGGGTGATGACTACGCCGGCCGCGTGAACAGAAACATGACGCGCGCAGCCCTCAACCTTGCGGGCAAGATTAAGCATGCGCTCTACTTGTGGGTCTTCTTCGTATAATTTTCGTAATTCGAGAGTAGTCGCGAGCGCGCGATCAAGAGTCATGTGAAAACCCTGCGACCCAAAAGGAATCATTTTGGCCACCCGATCACAAAGCGCGTAAGGATAGCCAAGGACTCGGCCAATATCGCGCACCGCCGCCCGCGCCATCATGGTGCCAAAGGTCGCTATCTGCGCCACCCGATCTTCCCCGTATTTTTGCTTGACGTAATTAATCACTTCGTCGCGGCGATCATCGGCAAAATCCATATCAATATCAGGCGGCGTGGGGCGGAAAGGATTAAGAAAACGCTCAAAAGGCAAACGATACTCAAGCGGATTAACCGTGGTAATGCCCAAAGCATAGGCCACCAAAGAGCCAGCGGCTGAACCGCGGGTGGTTGAGACAATGCCCTGCGCGCGCGCCCAGGCGACAAAGTCCGCCACCACCAAAAAATACGTGGCATAGCCCTTCTGGGAAATAATATCCAACTCATAGCGTAAACGTTCGTTTGCTTCCTCGCTCACCGGTGATATCCTCTCTTGGAGCCCGGCTCTTGCGAGCTCAGCCAAGTGCCGATCGGGCGTGGTTTGCGGCGGCACGGCAAAGTCAGGAAAAATCCATTTACCGAGCGCTAGTTCCGCCTGACAGCGATCGGCGATGCGAGCGGTGTTGGTAATGGCTTCGGGTAAGTCATCAAAAAATTCCGCCAGCTTGTCGGCTGAGCAAAAATCCAAATCAACCTCAGTCATATTTAAACGATCGGTGTCGCTGATTAGCTTGCCCGTTTGCACGCAAACCATAGCGTCTTGGGCCTCTTTGTCGTCAAGCTCCAGATAATGACTGTCGCGCGTGGCGACCAATGGCAGGCCAGTGTCGGCTGAAAGTTTTATGAGCCCCTTATTGACTTTTACCTGATCCGGCAGGGCGGGATGGCTCTGTATTTCCAAAAAATAATTGTTTCTGCCAAAAATAGAAACATAAACCCCAGTAACCCGCCGCGCCTCTTCGTAATTGTCTTTTAGTAAAAGCTGTGCCACTTCCCCGCCCAAGCATCCTGACAATGCCACGAGGCCAGCCGCATGCTTCTTCAACGCTTCGCGATCAACGCGCGGCCGATAGTAAAAACCCTCTAGATGAGCGATGGTTGTCAATTTTAAAAGATTGCTATACCCCTCATTGTTTTCGGCCAGCAAGGTGAGATGCCATGGGCTGTCATCTATTTTAGGACGCTTGTCCGTCAAAAGATTGGGTGCCACATAGGCCTCGAGCCCGATAATCGGCTTAATTTTATGCTTTAACGCTTCTTTATAAAATTCAATAGCGCCATAAAGAACCCCATGATCAGTCAGGGCCAAAGAATCCATGCCTAATTTTTTCGCACGATCAACTAAATTGGGAATCTTGGGAAGCCCATCAAGTAAACTGTAATGGCTGTGAGTATGAAGGTGTACAAAACGCACAACGAGATGAAGAATATAGAATATGGAATATAGAATCTAGGAATTGAAATCTGGGGTTTAAATTTTTTCTTCACGCTATGCAAACGACCGGCCAGGCCGGTCATCACATTAATTGACCACGGCACCGACCATCTTAACCCCCTTTGCGCTTCGACGACCTCGTCTCCCGACGGTCCTGCAAGAAAGCAATAAGCCGGCCAAAACTCTCCACCAGCAAACCAAGATATGAAGTGGTATGCTCCAGCTTCTCGGTGACCACTTTGATAAACTGATCCACGGCGTCAAGGCGCTGGCGCATATCGCTAAACATCCGGTAAGCATCGCGCAAAATGAGGGCAATATAGTAAAGCGCCCACGAGAAAAAAATGGTCAGCCACAAAATGCAAAAAGCCAAAACGATGTAAAGGAGATCTTTGCTGGTGTACAACATAATCAAGCACTAAATCCTAAGCACTAATCTCTAAAGCCATACGAAAGTACGAAATCATACGAATATACGAAATAGCGTTGATCGCGGAAACGAGCAATTTTCGTACCTTTCGTATTGTTTCGTAATTTCGTAAGTATAATTAGTCATTTGAGCTTGGACATTTGGATTTATCACTAATTTAGATCATCCAAATCAATTTTAATTCCGCCGGTAAATTTCACCCACCAGTTATAAACTAAGCTAACGACCAAGCCGATAATCCAGCCCACAATAGCGCCGAACATCACAGACACGACTCCATCCAGGGACACGGCGCCTAAAAATTTTGGATATGGTGTTTGGATGCCGGGGCTAGTCAGATAATAATACGTACCTTTAACAATTTGCAGCAAACTGGTCAAAACCCCCAAACTGCCAACCACCAAGGCGTACAGAGTGGCGGCAAGCAGCGGTGATATGCGCGCGATCTTGTATGTTTTGACAGCCATCTAATGGGGATAAAAAATTAATTAACGCGGCTTAACGCCGAATTTTTGCCGTAAAATTTCAAGCATTTTTGCTTCGGCCGCCTCCACTTCAACAGAAGACAAAGTGCGGTCAGGGACACGATAAATTAGGTGCATAGCATAGCTTTGCATATTTTTGCCGAGGCGCTCATCGCGATAAATATCAAAGAGTTCTACGCTTTCCAGTATTGGCGTTGCCCCCCGCATAGCTTGCACTAAATCAGTATAACGGACGCTTGAGCCAAAGGCAAGGGCCAGATCTCTTTTGACAGCCGGAAATTTCGGAATTGGCTTATAGGAGGCCCGCCCTTGGGCGGCGTCAAACATAGACAAAGGAAAGTTGAAGGCGGCGACCAGCTGCTTAATGCCGAACGCTTTGAGAAAAACTGGATCTAAAATACCCAACGCTCCGCTGTGTTGTGTCTGCCCGCTTTCTAGGGCAATTGATAAGCCAGCCGCAAAAGGCAGACGCGATTTAGCCGGCGTCATTTTTATATCTTTTAAATTGACGCTAAAACTATTCAGTAAATCTTCGCCAAATCCCTTAATGGCGCGATAGAGCTCCTCTGCCGCGGCGCCGGCGCCGCGAGTAATAACACCGCTCACCAAGAGAGACTCACGACGATAGCCGTCAAGAGTTCTGCCCTTGCCGCCTCCGGGCACATACACCTTGGCTATCTCAAAAATTTTTATTTCTTCGCCTAGTGATAGGTTCTGCTCAATAATAGCGGCGAGTGAGGGCAGCAGACTCGGCCGTAAAAACTTGAAATCGTTATTCAAGGGGTTAGCCACTTTCAGGGCACGCTCCAAAGGATACTGCATGGCCTTGAGCCAGCTCTCGCGAATAAACGAATAGCTCAAGACTTCCACAAATCCCATGGCCGCCAAGCGGCGGCGAATGTTTTCTTCCGTCACAAAATCTCTACTTACATCCGTTGTCGCGAGCACGGCTGGCGGCAAGACCGATGAGAAGTGATGATAACCATAAAGACGAGCCACTTCTTCAACCAAATCTTCTGGGTCGCGGACATCATGGTCGCGCCAGTAAGGCACAACAACCTTAAACGTTTGCCCCGAGCCGCTGACCGTAAACCCCAATCGCTGTAAAATTTTCTTAACAGTAAGCAACGCCACTGATACTCCCAGAATACGAGGAAGATGCGATAAAGAAAAATTAATGGTGACAGGCCGATAAGATCCGCCGCGCGAGTCAATAATTTCACTTGACTCGCCGCCGCAAATTTTTTGCACAAGCTCAATAGCGCGGAGCAAAGCCGCGCTCGGAGATTCTTCGGAAAGACCCTTTTCAAACAACCGCGATGACTCGGAAAACAGCTGGAGGTCTCTGCTTGTTCGGCGAATTGATACCGCTTCAAAATTCGCGCACTCCAGAACGATATTCGCGGTTTTGTCTGTCACGGCCGCGGCTTCACCACCCATAACGCCGGCGATGCTCATTGGTTTTTGGGCATTGGCCACAACCAAATGGCCGGGTTTTAGATTGTACG